>JAGGXD010000250.1 GCA_021163295.1 Bacteroidales bacterium | reverse complement strand
CTATAATATATTGTGTATATTTTAATTAAAATCTAATTAATAAAAGATGAAAACATATCAGGCCGATAAAATTAAAAATATTGCCATATTGGGAAATGCCGGTTCAGGAAAAACAACTCTGTCTGAAGCAATCCTGTTAAATGGAGGTATTATTGAACGAAAGGGACAAGTCGAAAAGAAAAATACAGTCTCTGATTATAAAAAAGTTGAACAGGAGAACACTTGTTCGGTTTTTCCTTCTATTTTATATAGCATTTATAATGACTATAAAATAAATATTATTGATGTCCCTGGTCTTGACGATTTTGTTGGCGGAATGATATCCGGGTTGAGTCCTGCAGAAATTGGTGTTATGTTGATAAACGCTCAAAACGGAGTAGAAGTTGGAACTGAGATCCAATTCCGTCATTCTGAAATCCTTAACAAACCTCTGATATTTGCCATAAACCTTCTCGACCATGAAAAGTCAAACTTTGAGAAAACAGTTGAATCTTTAAAGGAAAGATTTGGTAATAATGTTGTTCTTACTCAATTCCCTGTTAATGAGGGTTCTGAATTCAACTCTGTTATCGATGTGATAAAAATGAAAATGTATAAATATCCAAACGAAGGTGGCAAACCCGAAATAACTGATATCCCATCAGATCATTTGGCACATGCTGAGGATCTTCAAAATGAATTGATCGAAAAAGCAGCTGAAAATGATGAAGGACTAATGGAGATATTTTTTGAAAAAGATACTCTTGATGAAAACGAAATGCGTGCGGGAATAAAAGAAGGTCTTATTCAACGAGGAATTTTCCCTGTTTTCTGCATAGCAGCGAAAAAAGATATTGGAATCGGAAGATTAATGGAATTTATAGTAAATGCCGTCCCCGGGCCAACAGAAATGCCTTCTCCTGTTAATGCTGAAGGAAATGAAATTAAATGCGATCCGGATGGTCCTGCATCCTTGTTTGTTTTCAAATCTGCAATCGAAGAACATATCGGAGAAGTAAACTTCTTTAAGGTTATGTCAGGTAAAATATCTGTGGGAATGGATTTAATAAATTCTACCACACGAAACAAAGAAAGGATCACTCAGATATATGTTATGGCAGGGAAAGATAAAGAGAAAGTGTCTGAAATGGTAGCCGGGGATATTGGAGCAACTGTAAAACTAAAAGAAACGAAAACAAATCATACACTTAACATTGCCGGTCAAAACTGGAAATTTAACAATATTGATTTTCCGGAGCCTAAATACAGAACTGCCATCAAACCTATTAGTGAGGGTGATGAAGAAAAACTCGGAGAAGCTCTCCAGCGGATGCACGCAGAAGATCCAACAATCCTGATAGAGTATTCCAAAGAATTAAAACAAATTATCGTTTTTGGTCAGGGGGAACACCATTTGAATATTCTAAAATGGCACCTGGACAATATTTTTAATGTAAATGTAGAATTCGTACCTCCACGAATACCTTATCGCGAAACCATTACAAAAACAGCTCAAGCTGATTACAGACATAAAAAGCAATCAGGAGGTGCCGGGCAATTTGGTGAAGTCCATATGATTATTGAACCATTTAAGGAAGGAATGAATGACCCTAAGTTATATAAAATAAATGGCCGTGAAATAAAAGTTTCCGTAAGGAAAAAAGATGAATATGATATGGAATGGGGAGGAAAACTTGTTTTCTATAATTGTATTGTTGGTGGAGCAATAGATGCCAGGTTTTTACCGGCTATCTTAAAAGGAGTAATGGAAAAAATGGAAGAGGGGCCTCTCACCGGATCTTATGCAAGAGATATCTGCATTGCTGTTTATGACGGTAAAATGCACCCTGTTGATTCTAACGAGATATCTTTTAAACTCGCTGGAAGAAATGCATTCAAAAATGCATTTAAAGATGCCGGTCCGAAAATTATGGAACCTGTTTATAAAGTGGATATTCTTGTGCCCTCCGACAGAATGGGTGATGTTGTGAGCGACCTGCAGGGAAGACGAGGAATTATACTTGGAATGACCAGTGAAAAAGATTTTGAGAAAATTTCTGCAAAAATTCCATTGGCTGAAATGAATAAATACTCCACTGCGCTTAGTTCTCTGACTAACGGAAGGGCGATGTATACTATGAAATTTCTGGAATATACTCAGGTACCGGGCGACCTGCAGGAAGAACTAATCAAAAAGTTTGAAGAAGAACAGGAAGAGGATTGATTAAGCATTTACTTTTCCCGGTATAGATACAGAACTCCGGTATATTCTTTGCCATTGTAAAGAATATCATCATAGCCTACTGCTCTTATAATATAATAGTACATACCCGGACTTGCATCCGACCTGCCATTAATTTTACCGTCCCACCCTTCCCAATCCTTTATGGCAGCACCATGTCCGGTATATTCATATATTCTTTTTCCTAACCGGTTAAATATTTGAACATAAATACTATGTAATGATTTCCCCGAAATAATAAATTTATCATTATAACTATCTCCGTTTGGTGTAAAAACATTAGGGATATCAAGAGAAGAGGGATCAACTTTTATATACTGAAATTTAAATGTATCAACACAATGCTCCTCGCTCCTTGCTATAAGTACTACTTCATATTCAATATTCGGATCATAATAAGTATGCGGTGCAGGGGTCTCAAGTATTGATATTGTATCATCACCAAAGCGCCATTCATACTCAACAGCGTTCAGCGAGTTATTTGTAAACGAAACCTCTAAAGGAGCTTCCCCCTCTGATGGATCCGGTTCAAAATCTGCCTTTACATGAATTGACTCGTAAAACAGGGATGCCTCGTTTGAACATCCGAAACTATCGGTTACGGTAAGGTAATACCATGTATCCTCGTATGGAGGCTGATATGTAACAGGATTAATTTCAATATCCGGAAACGGAATTGAAGATTCAGGATCAGACCACCAATGAAAAGCTACTCCATTCCCGAGAATAATTTCGGAATTATCTAATAAATCATAATATTTAAAAAGCATCGTATCTGCAAATCCGTTAAGTGCAACATATGAGCATTTATGGTCAAGCAACCGGATACTGTCAGAAGGCCTGTCATTAAATACCCAAGCAATAAATGTTGTATCCATGCTGCCTGCATCCCTGATCCGTACCTTGTATCCTCCTGATTCAAGTCCTGTTACTGTTGATGAACTTACATCTGTATCAATCTGAAATGAAGATTCAAAAACGGAATCTAACGGATTATACTTGCTCCAGGTAAAGGTCCACCCTGCAACTCCACCGGGAGGAGTTGCAACAAGTTCTCCAACTGAAAAATCATTGTTCCCCTCTGGAACACAGAAAATAAAAACCGGATCCTTTCTTTCAGGTTCACCGGGATAAGAAGTATATCTTACTCCTGATGATAACGGAGAAGTGACCTGTGAAAAAGCCAAAAAACCTGATACAACAAAGAAAAAAAAGAAAATTCCCGATCTCCTGATCAATCTAAAATTGCCGATATTATAACAAATCCTGTGCAATATCATATTTTATTAATAACCCGTCAGGAATGAAATTATTTTGTTATACATTATTAAATGATCTAATATTTGCAATATTAAGCATTTTGTTTCGAAAAACGCAGTCCGGGATTTGTTAACAACTTTCCTTAAATATCTTCTCTCTCTCATATTAATATTATCCAACATATATTAATTTTGGTGCGACATATAAACCGGGCAAGCATATCAAATGGAAGAGTATCTGAAAGAACTTAATGAAGCACAGGTTAAAGCAGTTATTAATTATAAAGGACCAGCCCTGATAATTGCAGGTGCAGGTGCAGGTAAAACCCGGGTGCTTACTTACAGAATTGTCCATCTGTTGAAGCAGGGGATTCCTGCACCTAACATTCTTGCACTCACATTTACCAACAAAGCAGCAAGGGAAATGAAAGAAAGGATCACTGCTATCGTTGGTTTGGATACGGCAAAATACCTCTGGATGGGAACATTCCACTCTATCTTTGCAAGAATACTACGAAAAGAAGGAAAACATCTCGGATATCCGGCAGATTATACAATTTACGATACTAACGACTCGAAAACACTTGTCAGGTCAATAATCAAAGAGCTTGATCTGGATAACAAAGTTTATAAATACGCAGAGGTATTCGGCAAAATTTCACGTGCAAAAAACAATCTTTTAACTCCTCAGAAATACAGAAATAGTCCCGATCTGATAAATCGTGATGAGCGCACCGGAAAACCAATGATTGCTGAGATATTCCGAATCTATGCAGCAAGATGTTTTAAAGCCGGTGCAATGGATTTTGATGATCTCCTGGTTAATACCGAGATACTGTTCCGGGACTTCCCAAAAATACTGGAAGAATACCGGGATCAGTTCCATTATATTCTTGTTGATGAATACCAGGATACTAATTATGTTCAGTACAATATCGTTAACCGGCTTGCTGAAGTTCATACTAATGTTTGCGTAGTTGGTGATGATGCCCAGAGCATCTACTCCTTTAGAGGAGCAAAAATTGAGAATATACTCAACTTCCGGAATAATTATCCCGGATTCAGTTTGTATAAGCTGGAAAGAAATTATCGCAGCACTCAAAATATCGTAAATGCTGCTAATAGTGTTATTGCAAAAAACAAGGATCGTATCCCTAAAAAAGTATACTCAAAGAAAGAAAAAGGAGAAAAAATACAAGTTTTTGCAGTAACATCAGATATAGAAGAGGGATTTATTATTTCTAATTCGATATTTGACAATGCCCTGACAGAAAGAAATATGTACAGTAAATATGCAGTCCTTTACCGTACAAATGCCCAGTCAAGGATTCTTGAAGAAGCATTAAGAAAACGAAATATACCCTATAAAGTATATGGAGGATTATCATTTTATCAGCGAAAGGAAATTAAGGATCTTCTGGCTTATTTCAGGCTGATAGTTAATCATAATGATGAAGAAGCCTTAAAAAGGATTATAAATTACCCGGCCCGGGGTATCGGAAAAACTTCATTGGATAAAATACTAAGATGTTCAATTGATTATAATGTTGCAATCTGGGAAATTATTACTACCCCTGATAAATACAAAATTGGAATTAACAAGGGAATACAAAACAGAATTAACTCATTTGCCGGGCAAATTAATCACTTCACATCCCTGCTAAAGAATAAAGATGCTTACGAACTGGCAAAAGAAGTTGCCTCAAAAACAGGAATATTAAAAGATCTTCATGATCCCAACTCACCCGAGATCATGTCTAAGTACGATAATGTTCAGGAATTACTGAACGGGATCAGGGAATTCACTTCAGGCAATACAAGTGAAGAAAATGAAACTCCCGGACTGGCAGAATATCTACAGAATGTCTCCCTGCTTACTGACCAGGATACTGAAACAAAGAAAGATAAAGAAAAGGTTACACTAATGACGGTTCATTCTGCCAAAGGACTGGAATTTGAATATATCTATATTGCCGGACTTGAGGAATACCTGTTCCCTTCCTACATGTCAGTTGATGATCCAAAGGATCTTGAGGAAGAACGCCGCCTGTTCTATGTTGCTGTTACCCGTGCCGAAAAACAGGTTTACCTCTGTTTTGCTTCTACAAGATATCGATATGGCAAACTTGAAAACCCCAGGCCAAGCAGGTTCATAAGAGAAATAGATGATGAATACCTCGACTGGATTAATATCAGTATCAGAAATAAACCGGTGTCAAACAGTTTTATAAGACACAAATCCACTTATTCACAAAAAGGTTATCAAAAATCCTACTTAAGAAATACTTCATCAAATAAATCAGGATTAAACTGGGTCCCGGCAGGGAAAGTTAAGCTATCAAAAAGCAATTTTAACAACCTGAAAGCGGATGACCCTGTGAATATCCGGCCCGGAATGGCTGTAGAACATAACAGTTTCGGTATTGGTGAAGTAATTTCCCTCGAAGGAGTATATCCAAATACCAAAGCAAAAATAGCATTCCCTAATTATGGGGAAAAACTGTTGCTCTTAAAATTTGCTAAACTGAAAATTGTTAATAATTAATCAAAATTTTGATTTCTATTTGAAATTCAACTAGCTTTGCGCAGAATATAGAATAAAGCTGTTTATGGAAAACGCATTTGATTATAACACAAATAGGAAAGATTTAGTTTTACCGGAGTATGGAAGGAATATCCAGAAAATGGTTAATCATTTAGCAACTATTGAGGACAGAACAGAAAGAAACAAGGCTGCTAAAACCATCATATCTGTAATGGGTAACATGAACCCTCATCTTCGGGATATTAGTGATTTCAAACATAAACTCTGGGATCACCTTGCACTAATGTCTGATTTCACGCTTGATATTGATTCTCCTTTTCCAACACCTGAAAAAGAAACTCTTTTGTCCAAACCCAAACCTGTACCCTATATTAAAAACAGGATAAGATACCTTCATTACGGCAGGGTTGTAGAATTGATAATTGAAAAAGCTTGCAACATTGAAGATCAGGAAGAAAAAGAATATCTTATTACTCTGATAGCTAACCATATGAAAAAATCATATCTCATATGGAATCTTAACGTGGCACATGACAGTGTTATTCTGAAAGATTTGGAAGAAATGTCTCATGGAAAACTCAAGGTGCCGGATGGTTTTCAGCTAAGCAGTAGTAAAGAATTATTATCTAAGCCCCGGAAGAGAAAGTTCAGGAAAAAGTAAAAAAGAATTTTTCAGAATTCAATATAAGCTGAATGAGCACCTTTGAAATAAAAGGAGGAAAAAAACTAAATGGGGAACTTATTCCGCAGGGTGCAAAAAATGAAGCTCTTCAGGTTATATGCGCTACTCTTCTTACCCCTGAAAAAATCACTATCCGGAATATTCCCGATATCAGGGACGTTAATAACCTATTAGAACTTCTCGCATTTCTTGGCGTTTCAATTCAAAAAGAAGAAAAATCAACATATACTTTCTACAGCTCAAATATCGCAATTGATCTCCTCCAATCACCTGAGTTTAAAGAAAAAAGTACCACAATAAGAGGCTCAATAATGATCATTGGTCCGCTTCTGGCAAGATATGGCAAGGGATATATTCCTAAACCCGGCGGGGATAAGATTGGAAGAAGAAGGCTTGATACTCATTTTATTGGTTTTGAAAAATTAGGTGCCAGATTCATCTATAATCAGGATGATGACTTTTATAAAGTTGAGGCTGAATCGATGAAGGGAGCTTATTTGCACCTGGACGAGGCATCTGTTACCGGAACAGCCAACTTATTAATGGCTTCAGTTATCACTCCCGGGATAACAACAATTTATAATGCTGCATGTGAGCCATATATTCAGCAACTTTGCCGAATGCTAATCAGGATGGGAGCAATAATTTCCGGGGTGGGATCAAACCTGCTAAAGATCAAAGGGGTTAAGGAACTCGGTGGATGTGATCATACAATCCTTCCGGATATGATTGAAGTAGGAAGCTTTATTGGTCTGGCAGCTATAGCCGGGTCCGGAATCACAATAAAAAATGTTTCATACGAAAACCTTGGCATCATTCCTGATTCTTTCAAGCGCCTTGGAATAAAACTTGAAAAACAGGATGATAACATATTTATTCCAGAACAAGACCACTATGAAATTGTGACATTCATTGACGGCTCTATTATGACCATTTCCGATGGCGTCTGGCCGGGACTGACACCTGATCTCCTCAGCATTTTACTCGTTGTCGCTATTCAGGCTAAAGGAAGCGTGCTTATCCACCAGAAAATGTTTGAAAGCAGGTTGTTCTTCGTTGATAAACTGATTGATATGGGCGCTCAGATAATACTATGTGATCCTCATCGGGCAACTGTTATTGGTCTTGACCGCCAGTTTAAACTACGTGGAACAACAATGTCGTCTCCTGATATCCGCGCCGGAGTTGCTTTACTCATTGCAGCCCTTTCAGCTGAAGGCACAAGTATAATCCACAATATTGAACAAATCGACCGTGGATACCAGGAAATTGATACCCGCCTGAGAAAGATCGGTGCTGAGATAAAACGAATCTAAAAACATCAGGTATAATTACTTTTTTTGGAAAAAAAGGATTTTGCGAGCCGCCGATAGGTGGCGAAGTAATCTGTTATGGTCTTTTGTAAGGCTGGTTATACCAATTGATTTTCATGCCAATTTGTCTTAAAGAAAAAATTGGCAGGTGTTTTGTATCTAACCAGAAAAATTCATTAATGAATTTTTCAGCTGACGTAGGAATAATCAATAGTTGAGAAATTTTCAACTATTGATTTTCCCCAGTCAGGTGATGACGCTTCAGTCACACCCTGACCAAAGCGTCAGGGGTTAGCATGTACTATTCATAAATATTAAAAATGATAATATTTATGAATACGTCAGGCTAAGCCGGTGGATTTTATTGGTAATCAATGTAAAAACAAATAAGAAATGACAGATAAACCAAACCAGACTATGGAAGATAAAAAAGGGAGCAAAAAAAATAAGGGAAAGCAGGACCATACAAAGAAAAAAGAGACTGAAAAGAAAAACAAGGTGAAGGAAACAAGTACAAAACAATCTAAAAAGACAGTTGAACAAACAAAAAAAAGTACTAAAACCAGTGAAACTGCTGCTGCTGAAAAAATTGCAGAGTTCCAAAATAAATACATCAGATTGTCAGCCGATTTTGATAACTACAGGAAGCGTACCTTAAAAGAAAAAATCGATTTAATTAAATCAGCCAATGCAGAAATTTTGTTAAACCTCCTGCCGATAATGGATGATTTTGAGAGAGCACTTAAATCTATGGAAGACACAAAAGGTTGTAAGGAAATAAAAGATGGTATTGACCTTATTTATAATAAGTTCGGTGAATTTTTAAAATCTTCAGGTGTTATAGAAATTGATGCCTTGCATAAGAAATTTGATACGGATATACATGAAGCTGTAACAAAAATTCCTGCCCCTGCGAAAAAACTCAAAGGGAAAGTCCTGGATGTGATTCAAAAAGGATATTATCTTAACGAAAAAATTATCAGATATCCGAAAGTGGTAATTGGCGACTAAGTATTAAAAAACATTTTATGGGTAAAAGAGATTTTTACGATGTTCTGGGTGTATCAAAAGATGCTTCTAAAGATGAAATTAAGAAAGCCTACAGGAAGCAGGCCCTGAAATTTCATCCTGATAAGAACCCGGGTGATAGCGGGGCTGAAGAAAAATTTAAAGAGGCAGCAGAAGCATATGAAGTACTTCGGGATGACCAGAAAAAATCGCGGTATGATCGTTATGGGCATGCCGGTGTAAGCGGTGCAGGTGGTGGTTTTTCAGGAGGTGGAATGACTGTTGAAGACATTTTTTCCCAGTTTGGTGATATTTTTGGCGGAGGTTTCGGGGGGTTTGGAGGCTTTAGTGGTTTTGGCAACAGCCGCACTACCGAAAGAACAATAAAAGGATCAAATCTCAGGGTTAAAGTAAAACTTTCATTGAAGGACATTGCCAATGGAGTTGAAAAAAAGATAAAAGTCAATAAATATATCTCATGTAAAAAATGTAATGGCACAGGTGCTGCAAACGGCACTGCTTATAATACATGTTCAACATGTCATGGGGCAGGTCATGTTACCAGAATATCCAATACTTTCCTTGGACAGGTACAAACCTCCAGCACCTGCCCATCCTGTAACGGACAGGGAAAAACCATCTCTGAAAAATGTACGGAATGTCATGGTGAAGGAGTTATCAGGGGTGATGAAGTGGTTAAAATCAGCATCCCGCCCGGAGTAGGTAAAGGAATGCAGATGACAGTTTCAGGAAAAGGAAATGCAGCCAGAAGAGGTGGTATAAATGGCGATTTGATCGTAATAATTGATGAAGAAAAACACCCTGATCTGATTCGTGATGGCAATGACCTTATGTATTCCCTCTATCTGAGTATTGCAGAAGCTGCTCTTGGAACTCAAATTGAAATACCAACCATTGAGGGTAAAGTGAAAATTAAAATAGACCCTGGAACCCAACCGGGGAAAATTCTCAGACTTAGAGGTAAAGGGGTTCCGGATGTTAATGGTTATGGCAAAGGTGACCTGCTTGTTACTTTAAGCGTTTGGATCCCAAAAACGCTTACTAACGAAGAAAAACGTACCCTGACTAAATTAAATGAGTCGGAAAATTTTACTCCAAAACCCAGCAGTTCAGACAAAAACTTTTTTGAAAAAATGAGAGGGTTTTTTGATTAGTAATGTCCTGCTGACTGCTTTGCCCTTCTGAAGCTTGTAACGAAGTTGAATGTTTTGTATCCAAGCTGAATCCGCCTGGCGGTTTGAAACCGCTTGGCGGATTGCCAACTGCCAACTTATTAGTTGCTAATTATTAAATAAAGTTTTTATTTTTGTATCATTTTAGTTGGATTTAATCCGGCTTTTCTATTACTACTTAAAAAACAACTATATGAAATTATTAGAAGCCAGAGACATTGTTAAGCAATTCTCGAATCATCTTGCACTGAACAAGGTGAGTCTGGCGGTTAACGAAGGTAGTATCTATGGTCTTTTAGGACCTAATGGTGCCGGAAAAACCACCTTGATAAGGATAATAAACCAGATCACAGCGCCTGATAACGGTGAGATCTTTTTTAATAACCATAAGCTTGAGGCAAACGATGTTTTTGAAATCGGTTATTTACCTGAAGAAAGAGGTTTATACAGGAAAATGAAGGTTGGTGAACAGGCAATATACCTTGCACAACTCAAAGGACTCAGCCGTTCTGATGCTATCTCAAGACTGAAAAATTGGTTTGAGAAATTTGAGATCCAGGCATGGTGGGACAAAAAAGTTGAAGAACTATCAAAGGGAATGCAACAAAAGATCCAATTTATAACAACTGTTATTCATGAACCAAAGTTACTGATTTTTGATGAACCTTTCAGCGGTTTTGACCCAATCAATGCTAACATTATTAAGCAGGAGATACTGGAGCTGAAAAAGAAAGGGGCAACCATTATCTTTTCAACCCATAATATGGAATCGGTTGAAGAATTATGTACTCACATAACTCTTATCAATGAGTCAGTCTCACTCCTTGAAGGACCTATGGACACAATCCGCAGGAATTATTCACTGGATGAATATGAGATTGGTTTCAGGGGAGATATTAACCTTCTGAAAGCCACACTTACAACACAATACAAAATTATTGAAAACAAACAGAAAAATGGAGATAATTTTGTCAGAGTGAGGCTCTTAAACGATATTTCAACTAACAACCTACTTAACGCAATGCTTTCTTCAGGTAATATTATCTCGTTCAATGAGATAATTCCAAGCATGAATGATGTTTTCATCAAGGTTGTTGAAGATGCCTCAAAAAAAAATAAATAAAATATCAAATTTAAACCCGGAAAACTAAAAACAATGTCAAAAATATCTATCATAATTCAAAGAGAATATCTGACCAGGGTTAAGAAAAAATCATTTATCATTATGACACTTCTCGCCCCCCTGTTTATGGCCGCAATGTTCATTGTTCCAGTTTGGATCATGACTCGTGATGATGCTGAAGAAAAGGTTATTGCAGTGGTCGAAGATGAAACAAATCTTTTCAAAGATGTTATTCCAAACTCAAAATATCTGAAATTTGAGTACCTCGTGGATGTAACACTTGACGACCTTAAAACAAATTTTAGTGATAAAGGATATTATGCGGTACTACACATTTCACCCAAAGTAGCCTATATCCCTAATGCTGTTCAACTTATCTCTCATAAACAACCACCGCTTGACTTAACTATCCATATAGCCAATGCGCTTGAAAAGGAAATTGAACAGAAAAAACTTGAAGCTTATGATATTAAGGACCTTGATAAAATTCTGAAAGCCGTAAGTACAAATATTAATGTTCAAACCATCAAGATAAGTGACGATGGAATAGAAAAAGAGACTAGTACCGGTTTGGCTATGGGTATTGCATATATAGGTGGATTGCTGATATATATCCTTACCTTTATTTTTGGTGCCCAGGTAATGAGGGGTGTCATTGAAGAAAAAACAAGCCGCGTTGTTGAGGTTATCATATCATCAGTGCGTCCATTTCAGCTTATGATGGGAAAAATTTTAGGGATCGGACTGGTTGGCTTAACACAATTCGTTCTGTGGATAATTATTACTGCAATTATTATTACTGCAGCACAATCATTTCTTCTGCCTGATGATATTGGCCAAACAACCCAGGCAATAACAGAGAATATAATGTCTTCTACACCTGTTGAACAAACACAGGTACCGATACAAACTCAGGAGTTTAATGAAATACAGCAGGTATTTAATTCACTTCATAGTATTAACTGGGGATTGATACTGAGTAGTTTTCTGTTTTACTTCCTGGGAGGATACTTTCTTTATGCATCACTTTTTGCCGCTGTTGGATCTGCAGTTGACAATGAAACCGATACACAACAGTTTATGATGCCAATCACAATCCCCCTTATTTTGGGGCTATTTGTTGCTATGGGAACTTTTCAAAACCCTGAAAGTTCTGTAGCTTTCTGGTTTTCATTTATCCCGCTTACATCTCCTATTGTTATGATGGCAAGACTGCCATTTGGGGTCCCCTACTGGGAATTGATACTCTCAATGATAATACTGATTTTGACGTTCCTTGGCACTACGTGGTTGGCAGCAAAAATATACCGTACAGGTATTTTAATGTATGGGAAGAAAACCACTTATAAAGAATTATGGAAATGGCTCAGGTATAAGAATTGATTGAATTGTATCCGCCTAGCGGGTTAGAACCGCCTGATTAGTTGCAAATTATTTTATTTTGCTACATTTATATTCATTTTAATAATAATCTGAATTATGTCCCGAATATTAATAATCGATGATGAACAAAGTATCAGAAATTCATTAAAAGAAGTTCTTGAATATGAAAAGTATGAGGTTGACCTGGCAACAGAAGGACGGGAAGCACTTGAGATGTTTGAAAAAAACCAGTACGACGTTGTGCTTTGTGATATAAAGATGCCCAAAATGGATGGTATTGAAGTTCTTGAAGAAATAAATAGACAAACAACTGATATTCCCATCATCATGATATCAGGGCATGGTAATATTGATACTGCCGTTGAATCAATAAAAAAGGGGGCATATGACTTTATTGAAAAACCACTTGACCTGAACCGGCTTCTTATTACAATTAAAAACGCCCTTGAGAAAGGCAGCCTGGTAACCGAAACCAGGGCATTGAAAAAGAAGGTGAGCAAGAAATATGAAATGGTTGGAGAATCTAAAGCCATTTTAAATGTAAAAGATATGATCGACCGGGTTGCTCCAACCTATGCAAAAGTACTTATAACAGGGGATAATGGAACAGGAAAAGAATTAGTAGCACACCAGCTTCATGAAAAAAGTAACAGAGCAAAACAACCGTTTATTGAAGTAAATTGTGCTGCTATTCCTACTGAACTAATTGAAAGTGAACTTTTTGGACACGAAAAAGGTTCTTTTACTTCAGCTCATAAACAAAGAATAGGCAAATTTGAACAAGCACAGGGAGGCACTCTTTTCCTTGATGAAATCGGTGATATGAGTCTGTCAGCACAGGCAAAAGTACTGAGAGCTCTCCAGGAAAATCAGATTTCCAGAGTTGGCAGTAATAAAGATATTGATGTTGATGTTAGAGTAATAGCTGCTACCAATAAAAATATTAAAGAAGAAATAGGTAATCATAATTTCCGGGAAGACTTATATCACAGAATCAGTGTAATACTTATCCCGGTACCTTCATTAAACGAACGGAAGGAGGATATTCCTCTGCTTGCAGATCACTTTAATATCCGGATATGTGAAGAATATGGGATGAGTAAGAAAGAAATTACAAAAGATGCAATCAAAGAATTGCAGAAAATTAACTGGACCGGTAATATCAGGGAGTTCAGGAATGTGCTGGAGCGATTGATCATACTATGTGAAAAAAAAATCACCGGAATTGATGTGATCAGCTATGCACATCCCATTTCAAAATAAGCCGGGAGTTAACTTCTCCTCATCACGTTTCTACCAATTAAACTTTTATTTTCAAACGTAACTGTTTAACTACAAAATATAGAACTATTAACATAATAACAAGACAGCTCAACAATAATGAGGAAAAATGTTTCATTCCTGCAACCTGAGCTATTACTCCCATCAGGTAATTAATTATCATATTTCCAATAAGAGCAATAACCATAACAAAACTAAAAGCAGTGCCGGACATTTCCTTATAAAGTTCACCCACATAACCAAGAAAAATCGGGAATCCTGATGCAAATCCTGCACCAAGTAAGATAAGCCCCAGCAAAGTCGAACCATAGGTAACTGAAAACATTAATACCAATGCGCCGGCAGCCGCAATACAAATACTGATAAGTTGAATACGAGCTGAAGAAACCCTTCGCAAAACATATCCCAGTACTATTCGTGTTAGAGTAAGACTCAACACCAGGACTGACAGGGCAAACAGTGACGGGCCTTTTTCAGCAATAACAACATCCCGCAAATATGTAGTTGTCCAGCTGTTAGTAATACCCTCAACACCACTTTCGAAAAACAGGAAAATTCCGATAAGTATAACTACAGGATCCTTTGTCATTTGAAGAAACTCTTTGAAGGGAAATTGCCGGGCCATTTTAGGTTTTGGGAAGCTTATTAAAATGAAATAAACCACAGGAATAAAAAGAAAGAACCCGATATAAGCAATTATTTCACTACTTGTAAAGATATTCGATAATGACCCGATAAGCAGAGGCATTCCAAATGCCCCAATACCGAAATACACACCCAGAATACTCAGATTTGCCCCTATGTTACCATCACTTATATCACTAACAAGAGCACTTGTTGAACCATTAAGTATTCCACCCCCAAAACCAATAATAAAAACTGATGATTTGAGAAGAAACAAATTTTCGCTATACGCTATGCCTTCCAGTGACAGGATCACAAACAGTACACAAAATATTAACAAATATTTATAACCATATCGGTCAACAACAGGACCAAAAATAAAAGAACCTGCGAGAATACCGAAAGGCAAAAGAGAGGCAATTACTCCCGCTTCAATTTCGCTTATTGAATATTTAGTAATAACATCAGGCAGAATAAGACCTACTGAAACAGCACAAATTCCAAATATAAATATACCGGAATATGCCGCAATAAATGCTAATTTCTTTTGTCTGTTCAATGTGTTTGATTAAAAAGGAGTTTAAGAACAATTTCTAATTGATTAAATAAAAATCTAAGGTAGATAAAAAACGGATATTATATTTTTTATCTTTGAAATTTTTAAAAGCAACTATTTTGCTGTTTAATCCGTCATTAATATAAATAACCTAATACTCAGAAAATGAAATCAAAGATCATTTTTTTTACAGGACTTATAATCACAACTATACTGGGATATATGATAATGTTACCCGGTTGCGTAAAATTTGATGATGATGATGATGAACAAGAAACTTATTTTCTGATTAAGGTTGACAGTATTGATTTAGCCGATACTATAACAACAAGTGATACTCTTTATATCAGTTTCTACGGAACAATTGGCACTAACAACTGTTATTCATTCTATCAATTTTATGCTGAGACTGTTATGGACACTATTAATGTTGAAGTTTGGGGAGTGCTGGCACCAGGTGAGAATTGTGATTCAGGTTTGGTTTACCTTGATGGCGAACAACTTAATATAATAAACTTTGACGAAGGCACTTATTTTGTGCATGTTAAACAACCCGATGGGAGCTTACTTACTGACTCCCTGTCTGTGATCCCGGTAAGGAGATAGATAAGACCAGGAAAGTAATCGCACCTGAAATTAAATTGGCTGTGAATGCTGCCCAGAATACCCCTTCCAAACCAATCCATGATGAAGCAACCCATGCAAGAGGAATATACAAACCTATCATTCTTATAACAATCATACTAAATGCTATAAATGGTTTATTAATCCCATTAAATATGCCCATTCCCATCATCATTATCCCCTGAAAGCCGAAGCTAAACGAAACAATGACCAGATATCCGGCAGTAATTTGTATAACATCGGGATTGGAGCTAAAGATACCGGCAATTATCTGCGCTGCAAATATGCAGATAATAAAAACAAAAATACCCCAGGTTATAGAAAACAGAGAGACGATTTTTATACCCTTGAATATCCGTGTTTTATTTCCCAGTCCCCAGTTCTGACCGGCAAAGATCATCATTACCGAACCTAATGCCCTGATAATAAGAAGGGCGAGCATTTCCAGACGTACAATGATACCAAATGCTGCTATAGCTTCGTTACCAAACTCAGCAATAATCCGGGTAAGAACACCAATAGAGAGGGGTGTAATTAGTAAACTAATTGTAGCAGGGCCGGCTATATAAAGGATGTTTTTCCACGTACGAAAAAATTCAACTAAATCGGGTACATAAAAAGCAAGTAGTTTCTTTCGCCTGATAAGAATATACAGAGTAACAATCATTCCAATCCCTCTTCCGATGACCGTTGCAATTGCTGCACCTTTTAGTCCTAATTCAGGAAATGGACCGATCCCAAAAATCAGCAGGGGATCAATAATTATATTGACTATTGCCGAAAAAACCATTATCATTCCAGGTGTAAATGTATCACCTGTAGCACGGATGATATTGTTCCCAACCATGGGTATAACCAGGAATATCATTCCCCAGTACCAGATAACCATATAATCTTTTATCAAAGGCAGAATATCCGGAGAGGCACCGAGCAATGTGAATAAGGGTTCAATGGTAAGTTGACCAATTGTTACAAAAATTATAATAACAACAACTGACAAGGCAAGAGCATGTGCTGCATATTGCCGGACAGTCGATATTTTTTCAGAAACGATCATCCTGGATATAAGAGAAGCAGTCCCTATTCCCATACCCATGGAAATACTTGCGATAAGCATAATAACAGGAAAAGTAAACCCAATTGCTGCAAGTTCATCAACCCCAATCTTCCCAATGAAATAAGTGTCTGTCAGGTTAAAGATCACCATACCCAACATGCCTAATATCATTGGCCAGGTAAGTTTGGCAAGTGCTGAAATAATAGGTCCTTCTGTTAAGATTTTATTGCGTTTCTGCATTAATAACTCCCCGTTCAATAAGATAACGAAAAAGCAAAAGTAAAAAGATATCGTCAAGTCAGGCAATTTTAAATTCAAAAACAAAAAAATCCTTACATTTATCCCTGCTATGAATAACCTCCCGGGGAAATTCCCTGTTTCAAAAACAGTTACTATCCTTCTGATAGCTATTCTGGTATACAGCGGATTTACTTTTTTCCCAAACAATATATTATCCTGGGATGTTTTTGGATATTATCTCTACTTACCTTTAACATTCATCTACCACGATCTGGGAATTAATAATGATATTATTATTCATGAGATTTTAGATAAATACCATAATAGTGCCACTTTTTACCAGGCTATAAAATTGCCTGAAGGTAATTGGGTTATGAAATACAGCATGGGGATGTCTATTCTCTATTCACCGTTTTTTTTTATTGGTCATCTTTATGCTAAAGTATCCGGCCATCCTGCTGATGGGTTTTCCCTCCCCTATCAATATGCAATATTTATCGGCGGTCAGGTTTTTACAGTTACCGGGATTATTGCTTTACGTAAAGTACTTATTCAATTTTTCAATGATAAGATAACGGCAATAATTGTTACGATCATCGTTCTGGGAACAAACTATTTCTACCATAGTTCATTCCACGGGCAAAATGCCATGTCGCATAATTTTCTGTTTACTACATATGCTTCTATTATCTGGCTGACAATATTATGGCATCGATCACAGAAACTCAGGTATATTATTATACTGGGAATTGTTTGTGGCCTGACAATTTTAAGCAGACCATCGGAAATTGTTTGTCTTGCTATTCCGCTTTTCTGGGGTGTATGGAATAAAGAAACAGTAATAAAGAAATTCAATCTGCTTGTCCGGCAGAAAAAACAAGTTATCCTGTTTTTATTAACCTTGTTGATAATTGGGAGTTTTCAATTTGTTTACTGGAAAATCTATACCGGGAAATTCTTGTATAACAGCTATGGAGCCAATGCAGGTGAAGGATTTGAGTTTTTGCATCCCTATACTCTCAAAGCACTTTTCAGTTTCAGAAAAGGATGGCTTATATATACTCCTGTGATGATATTCTCAATATTGGGATTTGCCGTTTTATATCGAAAAAACAGGGAGATATTTTTCCCGCTGCTAATTTATTTTATAACAAATCTATATATTGTATCAAGCTGGTCGTGCTGGTGGTATGCCCAAAGTTTTGGACAAAGAGCTTTGATCCAGTCCTATCCCGTAATGGCTATCTCTCTGGGATATTTCCTGGTTTACTTAAAAAACAAAAAAAGGAATTTTCAGATTGCTATTTACTTTGTTTTATTTGCTTTTACCGTTCTTAACCTGTTTCAAACCAGGCAATTTATCCATGGAATAATCGATGCCGACCGGATGACAAAAGATTATTATTTCAAGGTATTTGGAAAAACTCATACCATTGAAGAAAATAAGAAACTTTTACTAATCAAACGGTCATTCGATGGCAAGGAAACCTTTTCTAATGAAGCCGGATATGTAAGGAAGTTGTTACAGAAAAGAGAATTTGAAGATCTGCAAACAAAAACTTCAACCCGGTTTGCTTTGTCAGGAAAAAAATCTGTTTTACTTGATAGCTTAACTATTTATTCACCTGTAGTTGAAGCTAGCTACCGGGAAATTACCGATCAGGATCACGCATGGATTCGGGCAAGTGTTTATATTTACCTGACATCAGATACCAAAACAAATCCCTTCAGTCTTGTAATCCACTTCGAACATAATGGCTATGCATATAAATACAAAGCATTTGATTCAGAGAAGATGAATCTTAAACTAAATGAATGGAACCGGGTTTGTTTCGATTATTTAACACCTGAAGTTCGCCGGAAAACTGACAATCTGAAAGTATATATCTGGTATAGAGGAAAAGAGGTATTATTCGTTGATGATCTTCAGGTTGAAATATTTGAGCCAACTTATTAAGTACACATTTCCCTGATGATCAGGAATTGTTTATATTTGAAAAAAATAGGAGCTATGATAATAACAAGAACATTTGATTTGCTTAACAGGTACCAGGAAAACTTCGATAGAGATGATGTACTGGTAGCAAAAGAAAACGGTAAATGGGTTAAATACAGTACCCGAAAATATATCGATAATTCATATGCCTTTAGTTATGGACTTCTGGCTCTTGGGATTAAAAAAGGAGATAAAATTGTGACCGTTTCTAATAACCGTCCCGAATGGAATTTTGTTGATATGGGAATGGCAATGATTGGGGTAGTTCATGTGCCTGTTTTTCCTTCCCTCAGCACTGACGAATACAAATATATACTGGAACACTCTGAGGCTAAAATGGTCATTGTTTCAGATAAGAAATTGTACAGCATAATTAAACCTGCAGTTGAACAAATTAAAAATTTAAAAAACTTTTATTCCTTCGACAAATTAGAAGCGGTAGGAAACTGGATGGAAATTATTGAATCCGGTAGAAAAAATGCAGATCAATTCAAAGAGGAGGTTGAGAAAATTAAAAATGAGATTGTACCTGACGATTTCGCAACACTAATCTATACATCCGGTACAACAGGGACTGCAAAAGGTGTAATGCTATCGCACAAAAATCTTGTCGGGAATTTTCTGGCTGCTGCTGCAGTGTTTTCCTTAAAACCTGAAAATAAATATTTATCTGTTTTACCCCTCTGCCATGTAGGCGGTCGTATGGGCAACTACCAGACTCAATATAGCGGTACCAGTATTTATTATGCCGAGAATATGGGAGCAATTGCTGCAAATATGCGTGAGATAAAACCCGATGGATTCGATGCTGTTCCGCGGATACTGGAAAAAATATATGACACGGTTATTGCCAAAGGGAAAAAACTTACACAACCAAAGAAATCAATATTTTTCTGGGCTGTAAAACTTGGTCTGAAATATAAAGACGATGGTAATAACAGTTGGTTTTATAACCGTAAATTAAAAATTGCTGATAAGCTCATCTTTAGTAAATGGAGAGAAGCACTGGGTGGAAATATTAATATAGTGGGATGTGGCGGGGCATCATTACAACCTCGTCTTGAAAGAATCTTCTGGGCATGTGGTATTAAAATTCTCAATATGTATGGTCTTACAGAGACTTCTCCTATAATTACAATTAACAAAACTACCAAACCTGATTTTAAACTTGGTACTGTAGGGAAACTGATTGAAGGAGTTGATGTGAAAATTGCCGATGATGGAGAAATTCTTTGTAAAGGTCATAATGTAATGCTTGGTTATTATAAAGATCAGGAACTAACTAAATCTGTCTTTGATGAAGATGGCTGGTTTCATACAGGAGATATCGGCTCCTGGGATAAAGACAAATTCTTAAAAGTAACTGACAGGAAAAAAGAAATATTTAAACTGTCAAACGGTAAGTTCATTGCACCCCAGATTATTGAAAATAAGATCAAAGAATCGATTCTTATTGATCAGATAATGGTTACCGGGGAACATGAGAAATTTGCCAGTGCTCTTATATCTCCAAATTTTGCTTATTTCAAAGACTGGTGCACTTCTAAAAATATTCCTTTTGAAAACAATGAAGAATTAATTCAATTACAGCAGGTTTTGACCGTCCTTAACGAAGAGGTTAAGAAATTCAACAAAACTTTAAGCACTCCCGAAAGAATTAGCAGGTTTAAACTGGTACCGGATGAATGGTCCTCGGCAACAGGAGAATTATCACCCACACTTAAGCTAAAGCGAAAAATTATTGAGAATAAATATAAGAAACTACTTGAACGGGTTTATTCTAAACAATCAGTATAACAATTTTTCCTTTAATCAGGTTACACGAGTTGTTTTTTTGCATTCCAATATATTGAATATTATGACTTTAACAGAAGTATCCAATAAAAAAAACAAACAGGAGTTTATAGATGTTGCTAAAATAATTTATAAAGATGATGACATATGGGTTTGTCCTTTAGATAATGAGATTGATGCGATTTTTGATCCAAAAAAAAATGTTTACTATAACCATGGCGAAGCGCAACGTTGGGTTTTAAAAGATGATAACAATAACCTTATTGGCAGAATTGCTGCATTTATTGATTTTAAAACAGCGCATATACAAGGTCAGCCAACTGGGGGTATGGGTTTTTTTGAATGTGTAAATGATAAAAAAGCGGCATTCCTTTTGTTCAATACAGCAAAAAAATGGTTGCAGGGAAAAGGAATGGAGGCAATGGACGGCCCAATAAATTTTGGAGAAACAGATAGTTATTGGGGCCTTCTGGTTGATGGTTTTACACACCCTTCTTACGAAATTGCTTATAATCACAAGTATTATCAGGATCTTTTTGAATCGTACGGATTTAAAACCTATTACAAGCAGGAAGGATTTCATCTTGATATTACTAAAGAAATCCCGGAGAGATTCCTGAAAATTGCAGAATGGGTAGCAAAAAAACCGGAATATGAATTTAAACACTTTTCATGGAACAACCAGGATCAATTTGCACTTGATTTTGCAGAAGTGTTTAATGTAGCATGGGATTCTTTCAAGGAAAATTTTGAATCTCTGAAGCCGGAATATATCAGAAAAACTCTTAAAAAAGCAAAACCCATAATTGATGAAGAGTTTATATGGATTGCCTACAGAAACAAAAAGCCAATTGCTATATATTTAATGTACCCTGATGTTAACCAGATACTAAAACATCTTAACGGAAAACTGAATCTCATTAATAAACTAAAATTTGTTTACCTGAAACAAAAAAAGACCATTACCCGTGCACGTGGTGTGCTGATGGGTGTTATCCCAAAATACCAGGGACTTGGTATTGAATCGGCTTTTATCTGGAACCTGATACAGGTATTTAAAAGGAAACTTCATTATAAAGAACTTGAATTCTCCTGGGTAGCTGATTTTAACCCTAAAATGCGAAAGATATTTATTTCTGTCGGTAGTGTTTCAGCGAAACATTATATCACATACAGGTACCTGTTCGACAGGAATGCCAAGTTTAAGCGGTATCCTATCCCGGAATAAAAGATAATAAATAACAATATGAACTACCATACGATAATAATAGGCGCTGGGCTTGGCGGACTTACTGCCGGAGCAAAACTTGCCAAAGAAGGGAAAAAAGTGTTACTTATTGAACAGCACATTATACCAGGCGGATGTGCAACCACTTTTAAGCGTAAGGATTATACACTTGAAGTGGGACTACACGAAATGGACGGGCTTCACGAAAAAGATCTGAAAACCAAGATCTTTCGCGATCTGGGAGTTTTCGATAAAGTTGAATTTCTGAAAGTGCCTGAATTTTACCGTTTTGTTAATGAAAGGTATGATATTGTAATACCTCATAATCCCGATAAAGCAATTAAGATACTTATTAAACACTTCCCTGATGAGGAAAATGGAATAAAAGCATATTTTCATCAGGTAATAAATGCAAGACAGGTAATTAAGGAATCTGCCGGTGAAAAAGAGAGAACTGTTGGAGAATTCCTCGACTCAATAATAGAAAACAATGACCTGAAACTTGTGCTTCTTGGAAACCTCGGGTATTTCCATGATGATCCGTATTCTTTATCACTTAGCTATTATTCTGTTGCCCAGGGAAGTTATTACACAGGCGGAGGGAATTTTATTAAAGGAGGATCACAGGAATTATCTAATTATCTTGCTGCATTTATTGAGAATAATGGTGGGAAAGTTATACTAAAACATCTTGTTACTGAAATTATTACTGACAATAATAAAGCCATTGGAGTTATTTACAGGAAGAAAAAAGGAAAACAGGAGAAAGTGTTTGCAGGCAATATTATTGCAAATGCAGCAATTCCTAATGTTGCCAATTTATTGTTACCCTGGAAGCATGGCGAGAAACTAAGACAACAATTCAAAAACATGAAACCAGGGGCTTCACTGTTAACAGTGTATTTTGGTTTCAAAAAATCGTTGAAAGAGATTGGTAATAAATATTACTCAACCTTTATTTATGATAGTTCGGTAAAAACACAGGCTGATATCTTTGAGAACAACAAAAGCAATTTCACTAAACGTAGTTTTACTTTTGTTGACTACAGTCAGATTGATTCAGGACTGGCTCCTGAAGGAAAAAGTGTTGGTGCTGTCTGTTGTGTTGATTATACATCGAACTGGGAAAACCTGGAGAAAATAGAATACTTAAAAAAGAAAAACGAAGTTGCACAAATTTTTATCAACCGTCTTGAAAAACTTATCCCTGGTTTTACTAAAGCAATTGAGTACTACGAAACAGCTACATCAAAAACAGTTGAACAATTCACATTAAACCCTGAGGGAGCAGTGTATGGTTTTGCCCAGACCCCGCTGAGAGCAACTTCTGATAAAATAAAAACAATGGAAAATCTCTATTTTTCCTCTGCCTGGGCAAAGCTGGGGGGAGGTTTTTCCGGAGCAATCTATAACGGGTATCTATGTGCATTTGAAATCCTGAGAAAAAGGAAATAATTTCAAAAAAAGTATAAAACCATTACATCATGAAATCATCTCCCGTGAATCAATTATTTTCCTGTTTTACTAACCTAAGCCTGATTATTATGTTTTTTGTTTTAGGGAATTCAACTCTTTTAAGCCAGTCACAGCAACAATCTCTTACTTCCCGTCTTCAAACTATTGATGTGTACACAAAAGAAACTAACAATATTTATTCCGCACATGATCATTTCGAAGCACCTAACTGGACTTTAGACGGGGAATATCTGATCTTTAATAGTCATGGAAAGCTATATAAAATATCATTAACCGGAGGGAAACCGGCTTTGATCCAAACAGGATTTGCCGACCGTTGTAATAATGACCATGTACTATCACACGATGGTAGCCATATTGCTATCAGCCACCATTCTGTAGAGGATGGTAGTTCACGGATTTATGTTACACCAATTACCGGTGGTATTCCGCAACTCATTACCAAAAACGGGCCATCATACCTTCATGGCTGGTCGCCCAATGGTAAATATTTAGCTTATTGTGCAGAGCGAAATGGTGAATATGATGTTTATACTATATCCATCGACATGGATGAGGAGGTACAACTTACTTCAGAACCAGGACTGGATGATGGTCCGGATTATTCACCTGACGGTTTGTATATTTACTTCAACTCTGTACGTACAGGCACGATGCAAATCTGGCGTATGTTTACTGATGGTTCGGAGCAGACACAGCTGACATTTGATGAGAAAAACGATTGGTTTCCTCATCCATCACCTGACGGAAAATGGTTAGTGTTTCTTTCATACGGACCGGAGGTAGATGGGCATCCTCCAAACAAACAGGTTGAATTAAGAATGATGCCGGTAAAAGAAGGCGAGCCGGTTACTCTTATTAAACTTTTCGGGGGACAGGGAACCATCAATGTCCCCTCCTGGTCACCTGACAGTAAGAAGGTTGCTTTTGTTGAATATCAGTTAGAAAAAGAATAAGCAGATATTCAACTATTTAAACTCACAAATCCGCCAAGCAGTTTTAAACCGCCAGGCGGGTTATTCAAAAAAGCCAACCACCTGTTTCATAAAGTCAAAACGCTAGTCTTTTTTCCTGCTTTCAACACATTGATTTTTGAATTTTGTAAGCATCAGTATATCTGTATGATATAATCTTGTTTTTTGAAATATGGGTTGCAATGCTAAAAATATGAGAAAGACCCCGGAGGGTGTCTAATTCAGATAGCCACAGTAACGTCTGTGGTTATAGCATAACAATTCAAACACAACCCCGGAGGGTGTTGAATTCAGGCTATGTTAAAAGATACTTTTCATTAAACTTAATACCATGTTCCTTGAATAGTGCTATCAATTCTTCCTTAAAAGAAAGCTTTTTATGATGATTTTCCTGGTTCTTAACATATTGTATTAACTGATCCTTATTGGATTGGGAATATGTAAACGCTCCAAAACCTACCTGCCAACCGGGGAATCGTTGAAATATAGATTTTTCACGTTTCATCATTTCATGTGATGCCTTTTTCACATCCTCAACTAAATAGGACAATGCAATTGCAGGATGCAAATCACACACAATATGGATATGATTGCAATAACCACCAATTATATGGGGTTTGCATTTTTTGTTCCATAATATTCCGGCAATATAGTTGTAGAGTATATCCTGGTTCACTCTTGTCAGGAAATTAGTAAAGTCCTTACTTCCGAAGACGATTTGATAAAGAATTTGTGTGTAGGTTGACATGGTTTACTATGATTTTTTGTCCGGCAAAATAATCAAAAGATTCGATAAACTTCAACCCCATCCGGGGTTGTGGACTTATTAAATTGCATTGCTACCCCGGACGTGACCGGGGCTACCTGACTTTAAGCCCTCTGGGCTTATAGATATGAGGTACCAGATATCACCTGTTAAGCACTCCGTGTTAATTTTATTGGTAAAAAAGATATATTTATTGTTTTTCGATTATTTTATATTGTTTTTCAATAATATTACATTATCTTTACAAAGAAAATAAAAACCTTAAATTATGAAAGCAATAAAAAGCAATCGGGTATTCAGAACAATGTATTACTTAATTACACTTTTCTTTTTCCTTCATTTATTCTATTTTCTCGTTAACTTGTTTTTAAATTATTCTGTACCTTTTGACAAAAAATCAGAGTTTACTATTCGAGGACATATTTCCCTTATTGAAAACAACTGGAAACCAATGGAAGTAAATAGTCTAAATGCAAGATGCAAACCAATTTTTTTATTGTACAAATCAGGATTTGTACGATTTGATTTTGATAATTGGAAAGACGCTTTCAATACCAAATCTGTCTTATATATTCTTTTCTATAACTTATGGCTTTTAATGGGTTTACTAATATCCTTTCAACTTTATATAATATTTAGGTCGTTAATTAAAACCAGAGTATTTGAAAAAGTAAATACCCAAAGATTAAGGTTAGTAGCTGCAACAATTATTCTTATGCCATTTATTAAGAATCTGTCTCAAAAGTTTTTTTTATCATTTGCCCGCACAAACTTTGCTATAGAAGGTCATATTAATAATTTACCACAGAATCATAGCTTTTATAATTTCCCATACCTTCCTTACATCTTGGTTGGACTATTGATTTTTGCAATAGTTGAAATCTACAAGGAAGGGATGAGTTTACAATCAGAAATGGATTTAACTGTATAAAAGATGAATATAATTGTAAATCTAGATGTAATGATGGCAAAAAGGAAAATATCATTAAATGAACTTTCCGAGAGAGTAAAAATAACTCCAGCTAATTTATCCATTTTGAAAACTGGCAAAGCAAAAGCAATCCGTTTTAGTACGCTTGAGGCACTATGCGTGGTTCTGGATTGTCAACCCGGCGATTTATTAGAGTACTCAGCAAGTTAAAAAAGAATAAATACCAACTTTTTATCTTTGTTAGTAGCCACAAAAAGAATGAAAATATTAAGATTGATATTAACATTTTACAGGTCGTATGCACTTGCAGAACTTAGAAACACTTGGATATCCAAGAATTAACGACTACTACAATGAGAATTAACATAAACTAATCCAACAATATTTATCAAAAGATAATTATCTTTGTAAAAACAAGACTTTATGAGTAATATTGAAATGACTGCCGTATTTGAACCTTGTGATGAAGGTGGATATATTGCATATATAGAGGAAATTCCAGGAATAAACAGCCAGGGAGAGACCATAGAAGAAGCAAAAGAGAATCTCTCGGAAGCGATTAACCTTATGTTTGAAGAAAGGCGATCCAGCCATATAAGGAACAAAAAAGAAAGAATTAAAAAATTAATTACCCAAACCCTATCTTTTAGCTTGTAGTGAAACGAAACAAGTTTATTAAATATCTTGATAAGAACGGTTGTTCGCTTGCAAGAGAAGGAGGGAAACACTCATTGTATAAGAATACCAAAACTGGAAAAATGTCAACAGTACCAAGACACACAGAAATGAAAGAAAATCTTTGTCGAAAAATATGTAAAGACTTGGGGATTCCTGACATATTGAAGAGACCATCTAAATAACTAACGTTGCTTAATAACACTTAAAGGATTATCAGAAACGTTTACCAGCGATTACAAACCCTGACGGTGGTTTGGAAAAATAAGAAAATACTTGTTCGAAAACCTGTTTTAATTATCCTTTTCAAAAAAGCCAACCACCTGTTTCATAAAGTCAAAACGCTGGTCTTTTTTAATAATTGTTTCAAAGGGAAATCCAAGAACCACTGTTTTATATTCACCCTTATAGCAAACCCCGGCGCTTGAATTGTTTTCCAGGTAACGGAATGCCGTAATAGCTCCTTCACCAAACGGCTCAATGGCATCCGGCGCTTCAACTGTATAAATATCAGGATTATATGATGTATTGAATTCCCATTGACCACTAAAAATATATCTGGCATAATCAGTGGCAATCACTTCTCCGCTTTTTACAGCATGGTTAGTCCGCCAGGAATAGTGTAAAACATTTTCGGCAAATTTTTTAGCCAGGGTATCATCATTCAAAATAAAATCTGAAGCAATATAAGCACCCGAAATAAACAGATTTCCGCCTGATTCAGTATACTGTTTTATTTTTTTACGAGCTGCCGGCGCAAATACTTTATACTTAATTATAGAATTATCTTTAAGATCGGATGTACTCTTTTCTTCTCCATAAATTATATCAACAAAGTTAAATGGTTCAGGATTAAAAGAATCATTCGAAAAAACCTCATCACTTACTGACACAAATGAATATCCGGTTGCCAGAATTGCTTCCCCGTGAATAAATGGAAAATCAAAACTATTTCCGGGAAGTATTTTCCCTTCAACATCACCATAGCTTGCTCCCCAGCCGGGACTATCATCATCCAACCAGGGAGATTTACGATCAAAATCATACGGAGATCCGGTATATCCTATTTCATATTTGTATGGCACACCCCGATCTTTCCAACTTGAAATACCCGCTATTTCTTTACTATCAATTATAGCAGCACCGCAAACACGATCAAAACCATTTACCACAAGTGCAATTTTATCACTCCCTTCAACAAATCCTGCTGACAGGATCTCCCCCGGAAAACTTTCTCCGCCGGAATTAACGGCAGACACTTTAAAGCTGTATAGCTGATTATAATTATTCAATGTAATCACAACAGAAGAATCTTCAACCACAATTCCATTATCAAACCCCAACTCACCAACACGTTGATAAAGCATGTATTTTTCAGGTTCAGCAGTAGGTTCAAGAGGATCCATAACAGGTCTCCAGCTTAGCCGGATAGTTTTATCACTAATATGTGAGATAGAAAAATAATCAACCGGCAGTGGTTGCACCACATAATTCCGCTCTTCCTGGTAAGCAAGAAATTTGAGTATCCCTTTGTAAATTGAACGGCTTACTGCAAACCGGAAACGGGGATCAAGACCAAAATACATATCCGCCAGGTTCTGGTGTGACATTAATTCCAATAACATTGTGGGAACATTTGCCCTCCATGCTTCGGAATATTCCTTATTCCATAACCCACGACGTGTCCATTTGGGATTATACAGTTTACGAATGTCATTCACAATCTCCGATTGAATAATATCCGAAAGATCACGACTGGCCATTTTCGATTGTCCATCCGGAAAGATTCCCTTATTTCTGAGGGAGCTATAAATACTTAGCGTTCCAATAATAGAATCATTGGCAGTAACACCGGCATCAGTATGAAAAGCAAATGACAAATCCATGGGAATTTTAAGTCCGGTTACTTCACGATGACCCGTAGGTCCGTTGGGGTTTCCCATCAGGTAATTTACCCATTCCCCGCGCGACTGGTAATCGTCATTATAATCATTTTTCCCGCTGTTAAGGTTATAAACCAAAGTATCAGGCATACCGTCATACTGCAGCCAATACCTGGCAGCTTCCATATACCTTGGTTTATTACTTATCTTCCATCGAAAATCATTGGGATTGGTTTTTTGGTTAGGCATCAATTCCTCTGAAGGTCTCCTGGCTACATTTCCCATACCACCTCCAAATTTTATTGCATCACTGGTTATCCATCCGGATTCTTTGCTTTCAGTAGAAACAATGACACACCCAATATCCTGATTTATGCCTTTTACAAAATAAAAGGTCCCAAGATAAATCCATGTTCCGCCACCCATTTGTTGATTAAGAAGGAATTCTGTTTTTCCACCTGCATGATAGACGGAATATTTCACATCTGACACATTCATTTCGCTCTGTGCATAACTTATATATACTGCATAATCACCATCTTTGGGAATCTCAGGTACATATTTCAGAAAAGAAGAATCGCTATTAGTTGTGCTAAACCTGAGGTGACTGCCCATAGCAAAAGGGTTTTCTCCTGATCTTAAAGTGTCTTTCCAAACAAATCCATTGCCGGATATTGTATCCGGTTTAACCCCATAAATAATAATTTTAGAGTTTTCAATTGCTGCATCATTATCAACTATCACTTCCCTGGTCTGTATATCTCTTTCGCGGGGTAAAAAAATGGTAGCTCCTGCATTTTCAAGCATAGGAACTATATAGGGTAACACAAATGTCATGGGAAATATATCCTCTACAGTAGTATGTAACCGGGCACGTTGCCATTCCCATCTGTCTAATTTCGATTCGTAATAATAACCATGACTTGGCCATAAGGCTATATTTCTGTTATACAAGCCATATTCAGGTTTAAATTCTCCAATTTCTCTTATCAAAGGCACGGGTCTTCTATTTTCCCGGGATAATCTGGAAGAATCGACAGCCAATTCAATTCTAAAATAATTAGGTATCAAATTCTGAAACAGCTGACCATCAGTATATAATTGGATATCATATTTACGAAATCGCCGTCCCAGTTGTTCTGTTAATGACCGGACTGCATCACGGTAGTTTTCCTCCCTTACGGGGATATAGGATAGAGTCTTGTTAAAAAACAGTTGTACAAGAAGTTGCTGAGACAGGACAGAGACAGAATCAATGGATATTTCACCAAGATGTTTCCATTCACCAAAACAGGAATTCCAGTTTTCAAGCTTCTTGTCAGCTTTTTGTGTCAATTTTAACTGTTCTGTCGACTGGCCTGAAAGTGGTAAAGAAACAATTCCAAAAAGCATTAACCCTATTGTAAACTTATGGATATGGGAGGAAATTTTGTGCATATGATTCAGGTTTGAGGTTTGAGGTTTGAGGTTTGAGGTTTGAGGTTTGAGGTTTGAGGTTTGAGGTTTGAGGTTTGAGATTTTAATCATTTATACAGATAATATT
>JAGGXD010000248.1 GCA_021163295.1 Bacteroidales bacterium | reverse complement strand
CATTATCAACATGTTTCCAGGAGAATTTCATTCCCTGTTGTTTCAGTTGCAAAGCAACCAATTCCGCATCATCCGGAACGTCATCTACAATAAGTATTTTCAAGTCTTTCATGTTAAATGTATTTAGTTTTCAATTTGGTCAAATTTATTAAAGGTAAGTGAGGTAAATCACCTTACTCACCTTACTCAAACCTGAAATAAAACGTTGCTCCTTTGCCTTCCTCGCTTTCAGCCCATATCTTCCCTCCGTGTTTATTTATTATTCTTTGTACAATTGCAAGTCCTATACCTGATCCCTTATACTCCTCTTCGGAATGCAATCGCTGAAATGCAGTAAAAATTTTATCATAATATTTCATATTAAACCCGGCACCGTTATCCTTTATAAAGAAAACCTCATCTTCATCAATTATTTTTTTACCGAATTCAATAATGGCATTTTTCTTCTTTCCTGTGAATTTAAAAGCATTACCCAGAAGATTTTCAAGAATTATAACAACAAATTTCCTGTCAGCATTTGCACTCAATTCTTTTATAATTTTAAATTCCACCTCTCTCCCGGGTTCGGATGCCTTTAATTCATTTGCAATATTAACTGCTGTTTGTGACATATCAACCTTTTGCCTTGTAACTTTTTCCCTGGTTATTCTTGAAAGTGAGAGCAAATCATCAATAAGTCTTGCCATATGCTGGCTTGATGCCCTGATACGATTAAGGTAATGAATCCCATCGTCATCCAGCTTTCCGGAATAATTTGACAGTAATGCTTTACTGAATCCATCCATCCTTGTAAGTGGAGCCCGAAGGTCATGAGAAACCGAATATGAAAATGCTTCAAGCTCTTTATTAGTAGCATCTAAAATGGTATTAACACTCTTTAATTCCAGGTTAACTTCATTAACATCCTCCATCAATAAGACCAATGATTTCTGTGATCTTTCAACTTCATTGGTTCGTTCTTTAATCAGGACTTCGAGGTGTTCGCGATGTTTGGCAAGTTCCAGTTCTGCCAACTTGCGTTCAGTAATGTCCTGTAGAGTACCTGTTGAACCTATAATTTTACCGGAATCATCTTTCCATGGAAAGGAATGATCTCCTAACCACTTTTCTTCGCCACTCTTTGATAGGATTTTGTATTCAGCTCTCCATTCGCCTGTTGTTCCTTCTTTCCGTTTCTTTTCTAACTCCTCAAATGAAACGTCCGGATCACCGGGTATTACTGTTTGTTCAACTATACTAATAAAATGATTTTTATTTATCTCCTCAGCCGTGTAACCTGTCAGAATAGTGATTGCCGGACTGATATATTCAAATGTCATTGTATCGTGCTGCAATCTGTAAAGAACATTTCCTGTATTTTCCGCCATAAAACGAAACCGTTGCTCACTTTCCTTCAACGCCTCTTCTGCTTTTTTGCGTTTGGTAACGTTTCTTGTTGCTCCCTGTAACCCAATTGGAAGACCTTTATTGTCCAATAACAATTTTGCTGTAATTTCAACAAGAATTTCAGTTCCATCTTTATGCAACATTACCGTATTAAAAGTAAGGTGCTTAAGTTCTTTGTAATGTTTAATTGCATATAGTGCCTTTCTTGCCATGTTAAAAAATTCTTTTGTACTGACATGTTGAGATAACCTGGTCCCAACCCACTCTTCAACTGTGTATCCCATAATATTTTTTACGGACGGACTGATATAGGTAAAGACTAATTTCAAATCCATCTGCCAAATAGCGTCTATTGAATTATCCGCAAGCAGACGATATTTCTCTTCGCTTTCCTGCAATTCTTTCTCCGCCCGCTTTTGCTCGGTGATATCGCGGAATATTTCCAGCTTTGAAATGCTGCCGTCAGGATTCTTCAGCGGGGTATCAATCAGGTCATACGTCTTCCCATTCTTAGAAGAAAACCATTCCCAGCGTACGGTTTTTCCTGCAAAGACATCGTGGATCTTGCACCAGGAGCAAACCTTTGTGCGATCGTGGAAATATTCATAACATTTCCGCCCCTCATAAACGCCGAAGTCTTTTACCAGTACAGGATTCACATACTGGATATCATATTGTTGATTAACAATATAAACTCCATCTTCCATCGCGCTAAAAATGTTCTTCAGGTTGTCTCTTTCAATTTGTAATGCTTCCTCTGCCTGCTTACGTTCGGTGATATCTGTGATAAATCCCTCAAGAAATTGAAGCTTACCATCATCTGAATAAATACCGCAGCCTCTTTCCCATACCCACCGGATTTGTCCACTTTTCGTCATTATCGGATATTCATATTCAAATGTAGTTTTCTCTTTTAATACATTTTGCCATATATTCCAAAGTTTTTGCTGATATCCGGTATCTATAATGTCATTAAATGCAATATTTTTATTATTAATAAAATCTTCTTGTGGATAACCGGTAAGTTCTTTACAACCTTCACTTATATAACTCATCGTCCAATTTTCATCATTCAGACAACGATAAGCAAAGCCGGGCAAATTATTTATTAAAGTCCTATATTCACGACCTCTGTTGTGCAGCTCCTCCTCCACCTGTTTGTGTTCGACTTCAGACTTTTCCAGTTCAGCAATTCTTTTGTTTGATTTTTCCAACTCTTTCAAAAGCTGTTTCCTGGTTTTATCATTGTTTTTCATCTTTCTTTATTTATTTGAGTATGTTGTCTCATCTAAGCTATTCACATTTTCCTTTACATCATTTTTTATTCCACTAATATTACGGGTTATCCACCTTCTCCGCCTAGCGGATACGGTGGACGAAGCAGGTTACGGGTTAAACTTGATAATTATTATCCCTTTCCTCTCTTTAAGCTCTTTGAGTTGTTTTCCAATTGTTTTATAAAATCTTTCTCAACCTGTGAAATACTGTCCTTTATTTTCTCTTTGTATTTTTTGTATTCAGTATGAGCTTTTTCTAATGCTTGATGATGACTGATTTCTCCTGCATGATTTAAGATTTCTTTTCCTGTCATTGAAAGAAAATCATCTAACTGCTTATTCCAATCAGCCATGTACATTGGTATTCGATTCAATGCTTGAATTTCAGCAATTTCGAGATAAGCAGTCACCATTCGGTTTAATATTTCTAATTCTTCTTTTGATAGATAATTTTTTGCTATTTCTGTTTCCAATTTTGTTGGTACTTCGCCGTTATAATTGGTAAGTCCGATATCCTTTTTTGATGAATCGACACGTTTATAAATAGTTTCTGCTGCTGTTTCTCCGTGACTTGCCCAATGCATTTTGTTTTGAACAGTCTTGAAAAATAAGACGGATTGTTCTATAATCGGATCGTAATCGATACTTGTTGCATAAATATCGAGTACTTTCCGCCAGAACACTTTTTCCGACGAACGTATATCTCGAATACGAGCCAACAACTCATCAAAATAATTGCCACCACCGGCTTCTTTTAATAATTCATCGTTCATTGCAAAGCCTTTAATCAAATATTCTTTGATAAGTGCTGTTGCCCATTTACGGAAATGAACCCCACGATACGATTTTACCCTATAACCAACTGAGATTATTACATCGAGATTGTAAAATTTTACAGGTTTGTCTGAATCACTAATGTGCAAAAATTGCACATTGCTTTTTTCTTCCAATTCACCATCTTTAAAAATATTTCTGATGTGTTTTGTTATAACACTTCTTTCTTTTTTAAATAATTCAGCAATCTGAGATT
>JAGGXD010000095.1 GCA_021163295.1 Bacteroidales bacterium | reverse complement strand
GGGAAGGTATTGATTGTTTTAATGAATTGATACGAATTAAAGAGAATAACGGACAACCGGATTTAAGATTATCACAGGCTTATAATAACCTGGCTTTGTGTTATTATTATTCTGGTGATTTTTTCGCAGCGGATACCTATATGAATATAGCCCTGCGAATAAAGGAAAAACTATTGGAAAAACATGATCCCTCCCTTTCAAGCACTCTTATTAATATGGGATCATTTTCCGTAAGATCAGGGAACCCGGACAAAGGGCTTGAATATCTTTTCAGGGCTGAAGAAATATATTTAGCCCGGTATGGTTCAGATCATCCATCTTTAAGTATTGTTTACGGTAATATTGCTCGCATTTACTCTGGTAAAGGAGACAATCAGAAAGCTTTGCTTTATCGTAAGAAGGCAATCAGGTTAATTGAAAATAATAAAGAGGTCGAGTACGAATCTTTATCTATGTCATATAACAATCTCGGCTCAATATATATTAACATGGAAAATTACGCGGAAGCGATTAACTGGCTTAATAAAGCTATATCTATTCGTAAACAAAACCATATAAAAGATGTTTCAATGATTTATCATAACCTGGCTATCTCTTATAATAAGCTCGGCAAGCCGGGCCCGGCTGAGAAGTATTATCTTCTTGCCATATCTAACACGATTAATCAATATGGCATCAACCATTTTTACATAATCCCGAAATATTCACACTATGGCGATTTCTGCCTGCGGGAATATCAAAATGCGGATAAGGCACTTGTTTATTACCGTAAATCTCAGTCTGTCGCAATCAGGACATTCGGGAATAAGAGTAAACAGGCAGGGAAAATATTTCATAGAATTGGAAAATTATATCAATCTGAATACAAATATGATTCAGCGCTTTTTTATTACCAGCAATCCCTGATCTCTTTAGTGGAGAATTTTAATGATACAACAATACTCAGCAATCCTGAAATTGAACAGGCTTATTCCCTCCCGTTACTTCTCCGCCCATTGAAAAGCAAAGCTGAGATACTGAAAAAAATGAGTTTTGAATCTGATAATAATATCATACTTCTGAAATCCGGTTTTGAATGTCTTGAGTTGGCTGTTAAGACTATTGAACAGATTCGTCTGAATTTCGAAACAGAAGAAAGCAGGCTTGTTCTTGCAAGGGAAGAAGACAACACATTTATTGAGGCTATTAATATGTCAAATAGTCTCTACAAGCTTACAGGTAATACTTATTATAAATCAAAAGCTTTCGAATATTCTGAGAAAAGTAAATCTGCTAATCTTCTTGCCGCAATACGGAATTCAAAAGCAGTTGAATTCGGTGGTATTCCGGTTGAACTTCAAAAAAGGGAGAGAACAACAAATAGCGAGATCAATTCCATTAAAGAACTTCTGTACGAAGAACTTCGAAATGAATATCCTGATTCGGTTAAATTGCAAACATGGGAGAATTTGTTGTTTGTTTTAAACAGACAGAAGGATTCATTAACGGGAGTCTTCGAAAATTTTTACCCAAAATACTATTCCCTTAAGTTTAGTACAGACGTTATAGATACGCTGGAGGTGCAAAACAGGCTTGGTAAAAATGATGTTTTACTTGAATTTAATCTGTCTGACACCCTTTTGATCTCAATATTTCAATCATCATCCCTCTACAAGATCCACACTGAAGTAATCGACAGTTCTTTTCACAATAATTTAAAAGTTATCAGAAATAACCTTACAGCACGGCATTTTTCCAACGGTGTGAAAATGGATTATACCATGTTCACTTATGCCTCAAATTATCTATATCAAAAATTAATATCTCCATTCAGGGATCTCATTAAGGAAAAGCACCTTATTATCGTACCTGATGAATATCTGGCTTACGTTCCCTTCGAAATTTTAATCAGTAAGCTCCCAGAATGGAAACCTGCTTCATATCGGGACCTCCCCTATCTTCTCAGAACAAATAGTGTTTCCTACACCTACTCTGCAACGCTTCTTAGAACATCCAATAAAAAACGACAAAAATTCCTGAATAAAGTACTTGCTTTCGCTCCCAATTACCCGGAACCTGAGCTAATTCAAACTGATATCCCTCATACACGTCAACAATACAGGGATAATCTTTACCCTATACCCGGAGTAAAAGATGAAGTAGAATTTATTAATAGTATCACGAACAGTGACGTTTTCTTTGACAACGAAGCAAGCGAGAAGAATTTCAAGGACCTTGCACCTTCTTACGACATACTGCATTTGGCAATGCATACTATTATTGACGATAGTAATCCTTTGTATTCAAAATTAGCATTTACTGAATTGGCAGATGATACTATTGAAGATGGATTGTTAAATGCCAGTGAAATATATGGTTTAACCCTTAATGCCAGGTTGGCAGTTCTAAGTTCGTGCAACAGTGGAACCGGGAAGCTACTGAAAGGGGAAGGAGTAATGAGTCTGGCCAGAGGTTTTATTTATGCCGGTTGTCCGGACATTATCATGACACTCTGGGAGGTTGAAGACAGATCGGGAGCTGAAATAATAAAAAGTTTTTACAGTTACCTGAAAAAAGGATACTCCACAGACAAGGCGCTGCAACTGGCAAAACTTCGATTTCTTGACCATGCAGATATGCTTAGATCCCACCCATATTTCTGGTCGCCATATATTCAGATTGGCAATTATTCTCCGGTATATCTCAAACGAATCTACCTTTTTTTAGCTATTGTAATTATTGTTCTATCGGCAGGGGGGATAATTCTTGTCAGAGTTCGTAATTCCAAAAAGAAATAATTAATGGTCGGGTTTTCAGATATCTCTTCGAAAATTCGGATCCTTCCTGATCCATTTTAGCAGTTTCTCTTTGCATTTGAATTTTTTCGACCTGGCACTATTTTCATTCTTATAGCCCATAATATTTGCAATTTCCTTAGCATTAACACCATCGTAAAACAAACGCAGTACTTTCCGGCAATCGTAATCCAATTTATTAATATACTTGTAATAAACTGCATATTTATCAGATACCCCATCACTCCCAATAATATCATCCTGGTATTTTTGCAATTCTTCTAATTCTCTTATATTCGATTTTTCATCTTTTTTCTTCTTTAATTCTTTCAACCACAATAACTTACAAACCGAATATAAATAAGTTGAGAAATCACAATCCAAATTGAAATCGTTATTATTACTCTTTTTGTAAATAACTACTATTGCATCCTGGAAAACATCTTTTGCGTCCTGGGCGTTTCCGCTATTATTAATTATATGTTTCTTGATTGCAGGATAGCTTTCCTGATATACATAATGCAATACTTTATTATCCTTCTCACGAATTCCTTTTAGTATTGCATTAATAGTATATGACTTCACCGGCACCTGAAAATTTCCTAAAATTATAACTTTCGAAATTAACTTATTTTCACAAAAAATCTGAAATTAATGAAACATATATCTTTTATTCAACAAATAAGCGCGATAAAAGTAGTGCTATTCATTAACCCTCCTGAACTCCTTTGAAAATATTCGAAGAAATAGATATATCTCAATTTTTTTTATTATTTTCAAAACAAATTATAAACATATGAATAGACCAGTTACTTTATTTACCGGGCAGTGGGCCGATCTGAGCCTGGAAGCAGTTGCTAAAAAAGCAAAATCGTTTGGTTATGACGGACTCGAACTGGCATGCTGGGGTGATCACATTGAAATTGACAAGGCAGATCAACAATACTGTAATGAAAAACTAAATCTGTTGAAAAAATACGATCTGCAGCTTTTCTCAATATCAACTCACCTGGTTGGACAATCGGTCTGCGATAATATAGATGCAAGGCATAAAGGAATACTCCCTGACTATATCTGGGGTGATGGCGATCCTGAGGGGGTAAGACAAAGGGCCGCCGGGGAAATAATAAAGACCGGTATAGCTGCCGGCAAGCTTGGATTAAACGTAGTTAACGGTTTTACGGGAAGTTCAATATGGCACCTTTTATATGCCTTCCCCCCAACAGACCCGAAAATGATAGACAATGGGTACAAGGATTTCGCAGAAAGATGGATCCCTATCCTTGATGAATATAAAAAAATAAATGTTAGTTATGCACTCGAAGTTCATCCAACTGAGATAGCTTTCGATATAGAGACCGCCAGAAGAGCCCTTGATGCACTTGATAACCATCCTTCCTTCGGTTTCAATTATGATCCCAGTCATCTTGCATACCAGGGTGTGGATTACGTAAAATTTTTATATGAGTTCAGTAACAGGATACTCCATGTTCATATGAAAGATGTAACATGGAGCGATGTGCCTAAGACAAGTGGAGTGTTCGGTGGTAACCTTGAATTTGGTGATAACCGCAGATACTGGGATTTCAGGAGTATAGGGCGCGGAAGAATAGACTTTGACGCTATTATCAGGGCTTTAAATGAAATAGGATATAACGGACCTTTATCGGTTGAGTGGGAAGACAGCAGCATGGACAGGGAACAGGGGGCTGCAGAATCATGCACATATGTTAAATCAGTAGATTTTAAACCTGGCAGCGATGCCTTTGATTCAGCTTTCAGTAACGAATAAATAAAAATAATATAAACATATGAAAACAAACAGAAGAGAATTTGTAAAAAAAGCATCATTAACAACTGCAGGGATTGGGCTTATTTCTGCTTTCCCGGCAAGTGCTTACTCAAGAATTAAAAGAGCAAATGAAAAACTGGTATGCGGAGCCATAGGCATTAATGGGATGGGATTTGCCGACCTGCAAGCATTTCTGAAACAACCTGATACCGAATGTGCTGCGCTTTGCGATGTGGATGAAAACGTTCTAAATAAAAGGATAAAGGATGTAGAAAAACTACAGGGAAAAGCACCCAAAGGGTATAAAGACTTCAGGAAGCTTCTTGAGCATAAAGGACTTGATGTAGTAATAATTGGGACCCCAGACCATTGGCATACCCTTCCTTTTGTTAATGCAGCACAGGAAGGTTATGATATCTATTGCGAAAAACCTCTGGCTAATACAATAGGTGAGTGCAACATCATTGAAAAAACCGTTGACAGGTATAATATTATTGCACAGATAGGACAATGGCAAAGAAGTGATAAGCACTGGCAGGATGCCATAACATATGTACACTCAGGCAAACTGGGCAAAATAAGAACTGTAAGAGCCTGGTCGTACCAGGGTTGGATGAAGTCGGTACCGGTAATACCCAATGAGCCTGTACCCAAAGGTGTTGATTATGATTTCTGGCTCGGACCGGCACCTAAACGACCCTTTAACAGGAACAGGTTCCATTTCAACTTCAGGTGGTTCTGGGATTATGCCGGTGGTATGATGACTGACTGGGGAGTACATATTATCGACTATGCCCTTTTTGGAATGAAACAATATGCCCCAAAATCAGTGATGTCAATGGGTGGAAAGTTTGCTTACCCTGAGGACGCCACCGAAACACCTGATACACAGCAGGCACTTTTCGAGTTTGATGGTTTTACTATGCTTTGGGATCATGGCATCGGGATTGATGGTGGTTATTACGGACGCTCCCACGGAGTTGGATTTGTAGGTAACAAAGGTACGCTGGTAGTCGACAGGGGCGGCTGGGAAGTAATTCCCGAATTTGAAGGGAAAAAGCCACTGCTTGAAAGAGTAGATCTTATTAAAGGGGACGGCCAGGGACTGAATAACCATATGAAAAACTTTATCGATTGTGTGAAAACACGCAAAAAACCGAATTGCCCGGTTGAAATAGCAGCAGGTGTAGCAACCACCTGCCACCTGGGAAATATTGCATTTAAAACAGGAAGAAGACTGTACTGGGATACTGATAAAAGCCTGTTTATCAATGATGATGATGCCAACAGGTATATTGATCCAAAATACAGGAAACCCTGGGAGGTGCCGGTGGTTTAAATATAGCACCTGTTTTTTCAGACTGATGTATTAAATCAGAAAAAAACTTCTGTTTTTCATCACAAAATGTATCAACCGGTCAAAAATAATAAGTAGAATAAATGATGGAATAATAACAGGAAAAAGGAATGAAGTATCTAAATTATTGAATAAATTAAAACTTATTTCAAATATTGATTTTGAGTTTTCTATTAAACCTGATAAATAATCGAGAGGTATATCAAACCAGGTCTCAGTATTGGAAGGAAAAACATATGCCAGAATAAATAAGATCATTAATAACACTCCAACTAATATCCAGGCTTTTTTACTAATAAGAGGAGTATATTGAGACTTTACATCTGCCAAATAAGGATGTAAACCAGATAAAACTTTATCTGAAAAATCTGCAGGTGCTTTTTCATAATCCTGATGTTTTAATAATTCATCAAGTTTCCGGGTTATATTTTCATCAGATAGTTCCATTTTTTACGTTTTTAATAAAAATAGTTTTTGTTCAGATAATTCCAACCATTTCGTTTTTCATTATCTTGTGCAGTTCTTCCTGCATTTTTTTTCTTGTCCTGTGCAGTTTTACCTTAATATTTGAGTTGTTAATACCGGTAATTTCTGCGATTTCAGAAATTTTACATTCATCAAGATAATACAGTGTAATAAGTGCTCTGTCGTTTTCATCCAACTTATTCATTAATCTTTGAAGTATCATTTTGTTGTTCTCAATATCAAAGCTTTTACTTACATTCTGGTTTTTATCCTCTATCTCAAAATAATTCTGATCATCAATTAACATTGTAGGTTTTTGCTTTACTCTAACCCTTGAAATAGCAGTATTATATACTATACGGTACAACCATGTTGAAAATTTTGATTTTGACTTGAATTTTTTAAGATTTTGATAGACCTTTACAAAAGAATCCTGCGCCACTTCCTCTGCATTTTCCCTGTTTTTCAGTATCCTGAAAGAAAGAGTAAAAACCATATCCTTGTATTTATCAACAAGGTATGAAAAAGCCTGCACATCACCCTTCAGGATATTATCTATATAAAACCGGTCACTTTTTTTATCCATTCTAATAATATGACGCATTAACAAGAATAGAGGTTACAATTTACGACATAAAAAAAAGAAATGAAATTTTGTAACCACATTCATTAACACAGCGTCAAAACAAGCGAATCATTAATCATTTAAAAAATAAAACTATGAGTGATGTTGTTATTGTTTTAATTATTTTCGGAGCACTTTTTGGAGTTGTCTACTTGTTTTTCTCAACAAGGCATAAAGAAAGACTATCTCTTATTGAAAAGGGAGCCGATGCAAATTTGTTCTATTCTGCAAAGAAAAAGAAAACTCTTCCATGGGTTACACTGAAGTTTGGAATGTTATTTGTTGGAATTGCTGTTGGTACTGCAATTGGAATACTGATTACCAATAGTATTCCCTCCATGAAGTTTCATTTAGAACCACTATTTATTTTCTCAATGATCTTTCTTTTCGGAGGTATAAGTCTGATCTGGAATTTTATGCTTGAGAGAAAACTCAGCAAGAAAGATGATGAAGCTGAGTAAAAGAAATTGGCAGTCGGCAATCGGCAGTCGGCAATTTGAAGACAGGGCTAATTAGCTGCCGACTGTGGACTGTGGACTGCCGACTGATTCTTTATTTACTTTTCTTTGTATAATATTCTATCATCCGGCTGATTGCTCTTTGACAAACAGGGCAAAAGCCGGATGCTTCATTGGTATTCATCCTGCAATCAATATAGGGTCTGTAAACTCCCTTTGCCATATACCCGCCACCCTCAAAAACCCCAACTGTTTCTGCAAATCCTTCTTCAGGTGGAGTAGGAACAGGTGTTTCCTTGTTTATCATATCTTTCCATTTACTATCAAAATCAACCAAAGTGGTAATATTCGGTTCCCAGGGTTCAATATCCAATGGATAGAAATCCTCATAGGCTACTGCTGAAGAATAATATTCATCGGCAAGACCGGCAAACCCGTGACCAAATTCATGCACTAATACCTTTGGAGTAAGTTCATGATCAGAAGTGGTTGCTGAATAGTGATTATATATTCCACCTCCTCCATACCTTTCACTGTTTATCAGAACGTAAATCTGATCGTATGGAACATTTGCGGCATAATCATAAATTGATTTCAGATCAGTGGTAGTCAGGTATCTTGCAACATCAAATGTATAATAACCTGAATTCAATGCTGTATTTTTGTATATCATTTCTCCAGGTATATCAGTGCCCGATTCTTCAGATATTGCTTCAACTGCCCAGATATTAAATTTGTCTTTATATTTATCAAAAGGAGGTGTACTGAAGAGATATTTTGCCATTCTTTTTACATCAGTTCTGAATTTATCCATTTCATCAAATGTATAACCTTCAGCAATAAAAGCAATATCAACACTCTCATCCGGTTTCAAATCTCCATAAATCTTTGTCACATTGCATTCGATTGGTTTCTCATTCAGAATAAAATAATTATCCGGATCAACAGAATACTCGAATATCTTAGAAAATTCGTTTCCCTTTTCACGCATCTGAATCTCAATCCTTACCGGCATTTTAGGAAAAGGGATTGTATTAACCTGGTAATAACTACGTTTCAGTTCATGTGCTTCTGCTGTTGTTTGCCATTCCTGAAAAAGAGTACAAAAGCCTTTTGAATAGATAAGCTTATCATTTTCTTTATCATAAACAAGAATTTTATACTTCCCATAGTTAAAGGGATCTATAAGGTTTTCGTAATTACCGGCCCAATATGGTTCCTTTTTCAATTGTGCCAGTGAAACTACAGTTTGAGAAGCATCACCTGACAAATAATAATCGATTCTCAGGCTTTTATTGGTGAAATAATCATTAAAGGTCACCTGAGCACTCAGATTTCCTGCCAAAAGAATTACTAAAAACGAACAAGTTAATCTCATGATAATATTATTTTTGCAATAAATATAAGTAAAATAATTGTTCTATTTGCTGACTGTGGATTGTGGACTGCCGACTTATTCGTAATAAATAATTAACTTTGAATACAATATCTCAAATTAAAAAAAGAATATGAATACATTAGTTAATGACTGGATGGATAATTGGTTAACCGGATTAGGCATGTCACAGGATATAACAGCATTTGTTAAAATGTTCATATTTCTAATTGTTGCTATATTATTAAGTTACTTGTCTAATATTATAGTAAGGAAATTTATTGTTTCCATTTTAACAACTATAATTAAAAGATCAAAGACAAAAATTGATGATATTTTTCTGGAAAGAAAAGTCTTCAACCGTTTGTCACACTTTGCACCGGCTTTAGTAATATTTTTCCTGGCACCACTTGTTTTTGAAGATTACCCTGCTCTTATCAAGTTTTTCCGAAATGGAGCATATCTGTATATGATTATAATAGGTTCGCTTGTTGCAGATTCATTTATTAATGCAATGCATGAAATTTACGTAAGCCTTCCAATATCGAAGCACCGCTCCATAAAAGGATATGTACAAGTTGTTAAAATAGCAGTATACTTCATCGCTATTATTCTTATTATTTCAACAATATTTGGAGAATCGCCAAAAGGATTATTAACTGCTTTAGGTACAGCTGCGGCCGTACTAATTCTGGTTTTTAAAGATACGATTCTTGGATTTATTGCAAGTATCCAGCTATCTGCTAATAAGATGGTAAAACCTGGCGACTGGATATCCATGCCAGCTCATAATGCTGACGGAACAGTAATTGAGATCAGTCTTAATACAATAAAAGTTCAAAACTGGGATAAAACCATTACCACGGTTCCAACGTATGCCCTTGTTTCCGAATCATTTTATAACTGGAAAGGAATGGAGGAATCAGGCGGACGCAGGATCAAACGTTCAGTTATTATTGATATGAAAAGTATTAAGTTCTGCACCCCTGAGATGATAAAAAAGTTCAAAAAAATACAGATACTACGCGATATTATTGAAAAGAAAGAAAAAGAGCTTGATGAATATAACAAGAAATACGAAATTGATAATTCTGTTCTGGTCAACGGGCGGAGAATGACAAATATTGGGGTTTTCAGAGCATACATTAGGGCATATCTTCATAACCATCCTAAGATAAACAATGAAATGACAAGCATGGTACGCCAGTTGCAACCAACTGATAAAGGTCTGCCTCTACAGATATACGTATTCAGTAACGACAAAAGATGGGTTGAATATGAGAAAATTCAATCTGATATCTTTGATCACATCCTTGCAGTAGCACCTGAATTCGATTTGAGAGTATTCCAGAATCCCAGTGGTTATGATGTTGTGAGGTTACTGGACTCTTTGTCTGATAACCTCATAAAGTAAAATACCTGCAGTAACAGAAACATTAAGAGACTCAATTTTACCCTTCAATGGGATTTTTATTCTCTCGTCGGCCAGTTCAACCAGTTTCTCGCTTATCCCTTTCTCCTCTGAACCTAAAATAATAGCCAATGGGGTATCAAACCGGGCGCTATGATAGATATTTTTTGCTTTTTCAGTTGCTGCAACTATATGTAATCCGCTATCTTTCATGTATTTAACAGCCTCTGAAAGTTCTTCGTTACGACAAACCGGTATTGTATGCAATGCTCCGGCAGATGTTTTCACAGCATCAGGACTTATTTGAGCAGATCCCTTTTCAGGTATAACTACCGCGTGCACACCGGCACATTCAGCTGTCCTTACTATTGCTCCAAAATTTCTCACATCAGATACCTGGTCAAGAACCAGGATAAATGGATTTTCTCCCGATTCATATATCCCTGGTAAAATCTTTTCTATTGTATAATAACTAATTAATGATAAATAAGTGATTACACCCTGATGATTTTTTTGTGTTATACGATTAAGACGTTGCACCGGAACAAACTGATAAGGAATTTTTTCTTTTCGTATTAAACCAAAGAGTTCTTTAGCCAGTTCACTCTTTGCCCCCTGCCTGATAAATATCTTATCAATTTCCTTTCCGGCACGAATAGCTTCAATTGCGGTACGTATTCCGTAAATATAATCATCACTTCTATTGGACATTATTCTTTAATTTGATTTATTTCGAAAGTATTACCACTCCTCCAGCTTGTTACTGCCTGATCCCACATGGTTTTAGTTTCAGCATTCCTTCTTAGTTTAAAATCGTTTTGTGTAAAAGGATTATTAACTTTTGTGAAGGCAAATGATATCCTGGGTGACGATTTCTTCGTTCCAAATATCCATTTTTCTTCCTCATCGTTCTTGAAAACCTCATCAGGCGGACCATAAACGATATATATCATTCCCCGGTCAGTTTTCCATCCTTCTTTATATGAAGCAAAAAAATAGTTAGCATATAGTACCCTGTTGTAATAGATCCTTATTAGTTCTCTTGCTTTCTCGATATCTGAAGTGCTTTCAAGCCAAAAATCATCTACTGCCAGTTTAGGAGTCGGATCATTAAGGAGTCTGTTTATTTCATTTTGCGTAGCAAGATACACTAAAGGCTTAATCATCTCCTCAGGTGTTTTAACCGAGGGAAAGTATTCTCCGAAATAGGAAAAACTAATTCCCTCCAGACGATCCGGAGATATCCCTACCTGATATAAACCATGAACAGGAAATTTCAATATGGAGGTATCTGAATATGGAATTGACCAGGCACTATCAGGCTCTAAATCCATTGATCCTGATGGAATAAGAAATGAAGGCGGATCAGGTATTTTACTTTTATCCTTAAAATACCGGATATAAAGAGTATCAATTTCTTTTTTTGGATAAAGGATACTTAAAGCCAGGGAGCTATCAACAACAGGATTAAAAACCTGAGCTCCGGATTTATGATCAATAACAATGAAATTCTGATAGTTATATTCAGATGTCTTATCTACCGTAATAAATACCTGGACAGCTTTATTTCTTAAAATATCACGAACAACTACTTCAAGATTATAAGTATGGGCTTTTTCTGCCTTGATTGGAATGCTGGCAATAAATTCCCTTTTAACATTATGCATCGAAACAGGATATTTCACAAATCCGCTATCTACAACAATTCTGCCAACAGTAAGATCATACAAACGATAATATAACCCAAGCTCAGCCCTGTAAATCCCTTCCGGGTTAGCCATATTAAAAAGTAATTCAACAGGATAGACTTTTACAAATAGTGTTGACTGATTATCATTATCATGATAAACTTTATACCTTGGATGAATTGTTGCCTTCCCCGGATTATAGATATAGGCAAGGTTATTGTCCTGTCTTATTCTATAAGCTGTTTTGCAACTCAGAAGCAAAACCGTAACCAATCCTATAAAAACAATATAAATAATCCTGCGCATAATTTTAATCAGTAAGTAATCCTTACGAAATATAAGTAATTTTTTTCTCATTACCTCATTACCTCATTACCTCATCACCTTTTCATTTTCTCAACATCAACACTACATCTCTCCCACTCCTTCAATCTCAACGAAAGTTTATTCTTAAGCTTCTCATAATCAATAAAAAAACCTTTGCCTGATTTGTAATTTGCAAATTCTTTGGGTGAGGCAATCACACTATCCATTTCAGCAATTTCCCTTTCAACTATTTCGATCTCACTTTCCAGTTTACTAACCCTCCTCTCAAGCTTCCGCAAATTCTTTTCATACTCTTTCCGTCTGATATATTTCTTCTTATTTGTTGTCTCTTCTTTCTGAAAAGTTTTTGTTCCTGTTTTTTTTATTTCCAATTCACGCAAAGATTCAATTTTTTTCCTTCTTAGAAAATCATAGATCCCTCCTGTGCTCTCTTTTATTTTACGGTTCCTGAATTCAAACACTTTACTTGTTAAACCATCAAGAAATTCCCGGTCGTGCGAAACTATAATCAGAGTCCCGTCATATTCAAGCAATGCTTCTTTAAGAACATCTTTAGATCTCATATCCAAATGATTAGTCGGTTCGTCCATAATCAAAAGATTATAAGGCTCTAACAAGAGTTTAACCAAGGCAAGCCTTGAACGCTCTCCACCTGACAACACCTTCACTTTTTTATCAATCTCTTCTCCACTGAATAAGAATGCACCGAGAATATCTCTTATCCTTGTACGTATCCCACCTCTGGCTAAATCATCAATAGTTTGAAACACCGTCTTGTTACCATCCATTAATTCGTCCTGCGTTTGAGCAAAGTAACCTGTAATCACATTATATCCAATCTTCAGATTGCCATTAAACTCAAGCTCCCCCATCAATACTTTGGCAAATGTAGTTTTCCCTTCCCCGTTTTTTCCAACAAAAGCCACCTTTTCTCCCCGCTCAATAATAATATCTATTTCATCAAGAACCAGATTCGTTCCATAGCTTTTACTAAGACCGGCAGCTTCAATAACAATAGATCCTGCCCTGGGTGCAGGAGGAAATTTAATACTGATCCTGGACCTGTCCTCACTTTCCACTTCAATCCTTTCTATCTTATCCAGATGCTTAATTCTTGATTGAACCTGTACAGCTTTCGTGGCTTTATATCTGAAACGATCAATAAATTCGTTTGTCTCTGCAATCATTTTCTGTTGATTCCTGTATGCTGCCAACTGTGTTTCCATTCTTTCGCGGCGCAGTTTAACAAACTGAGAATAGGGCACTTTATAATCATATATTTTACTAAGTAATAATTCAACAGTGCGATTAGTAACATTATCCAGGAAAGCCCTGTCGTGCGATATAAGGATTACCCCACCCTGATAATCTTTCAGGTAGTTCTCGAGCCATTGGATAGATTCTATATCAAGATGGTTAGTAGGCTCATCCAGGAGAAGAAAATCCGGCTTTTTAAGCAACAATTTTGCCAACTCAATTCTCATTCGCCATCCCCCGCTGAAAAAAGAAGTAGGTTTACCGAATTCATCCCGGGTAAAACCCAAACCAATCAAGGCTTTTTCAGTATTAGCCATAATACTATGCCCACCCTTTATCTGATATTCCTCATGGGCTTCAGATAACCTATGAATCAATCTTTTATATTCATCTGATTTAAAGTCTTCATGTTGAGCCAGTATATTGTTGATGTTTTCAATTTCTTTTTCAAGCCGTTTTATCCCCGAAAAAGCTGTCAGGGTTTCGTCCAGAAGATTTCTCCTGTCCTTAAACTTCATTTGTTGTGGTAAATATCCCACTGTTGTTTCTTTTGGAATAACGACTTCCCCATTACCAGGCTTAATTTTCCCAACAAACAACCTTAGCAAAGTAGTCTTCCCTGCTCCGTTATTACCAACCAGACCAACTTTCTCACCCGGATTGAACATTAAAGAAATATTGCTTAACAATTCAAACGCGCCAAACCGTACACATACCTTATCCAATGAGATCATTCCTGATTTTTTTACTTTCGATGCAAAGATAAAAATCTTTATTCCCTTTATTCCCTATCTTTGCGATGAAAATTTAAAACGAATAGACTTGAGCAAACGAAAAAAATACCCATTACTCGAGAAGGTTGAGATCATAGATATTGGGGCTGAAGGAAAAGCAATTGCAAAACATAATGACAAGATTATTTTTATACCACAGTTAGTCCCGGGAGATATTGTTGACATTCAGGTAAATAAAAAGCGAAAAAAATATCTTGAGGGATACCCGGTAAAATTTCACAAGTATTCTGCAATAAGAACAAAGCCATATTGCAGCCATTTCGGAACATGTGGTGGTTGCAAGTGGCAAAACCTGCCTTATAAAGAGCAATTAAAATACAAACAAAAACAAGTATATGATCAGCTTCACAGAATAGGAAAGATCCCCTCCATCCAGCTTGAAAAAATGAATAATATTCGTCCCTCGGAGAAAACAAAATATTACCGCAATAAACTTGAATATACCTTTTCTAATAATCGATGGCTCACAAGGGAAGAGATTGATTCGGGAAAAGAATTTCCTGATATGAATGCATTGGGATTTCATGTTCCGGGAATGTTTGATAAAGTGATAGATCTTACCGAGTGTTATCACCAGCCCTCTCCCTCGAATGAGATTCGTAATGCAGTACGGGAATTTTCAAAACAGAACAGACTAAGTTATTTCGATATAAAAAAACAGGTCGGCTTTCTCAGGAATCTGATAATCCGTAATACCTCTTCCGGTCAGTTTATGGTTATTGTTTCTTTCTTTTATGATGACAAAAAAAACCGTGAGCTACTCCTCGAATATATTTCAAGCAAATTCCCAATGCTGACTTCTCTGATGTACGTGATCAATTCCAAAAAGAATGATACAATAACAGATCAGGATATTAAGCTATTCAAAGGGAAAGACCATATTATCGAGGAGATGGAAGGACTGAAATTTAAAGTAAGTCCGAAATCTTTTTACCAGACAAATTCCGCACAAGCATATGAATTGTACAAAAAAGTAAGAAAATTCGCTGATCTTAAAGGCAACGAACTGATATATGATCTTTATACGGGCACAGGAACCATTGCTTGTTTTATTGCATCAGGTACCGGACATGTTATTGGCATTGATTCCGTTCCTGAAGCTATTGAAGATGCCCGGAAAAATTCACAGTTGAATGAACTTGATAATATAGATTTTTACACCGGAGATATCAAAGACATATTTAACAATGAGTTTATTACGGAGAACGGAAAACCAGATGTATTAATACTCGACCCACCACGGGCAGGTGTTCATAAAGATGTAATTGAAAATATCCGGCTTGCTTCTCCTGAAAAAATTATATATGTAAGTTGTAATCCGGCTACACAGGCGCGAGACATTAGTTTTTTATTGGATAAATATGAAGTTGTAGAAATACAGCCAGTTGACATGTTCCCACAGACTCATCATGTAGAAAATATAGTATTGTTAATTCGGAAATAAGCTGTTATGAGTTACGGGTTCTTCACAATACTCCTTTTGGTGCTTTCTCTTCCGGATGATCTCTTTTAAAATTAACCCAGTATTGCTTGATGGTTGACTTAATATCCCTGTTAAGTATCCATAACCCAAACAGGTTCGGTATTGCCATTAGGGCAATGGTAATATAAGACAAAGCCCAAATAACTGTTGTATCGGCAAATGATGCGAAGAAAAAAGCCAGAACATAAACAAGCCGGTAATAAATTACATATTTTGTTCCAACAAGGAAGGTAACCGCCCTGCCTCCATAATATGACCAGGATATAGCTGTTGAAAACGCAAACAGAAGCAATCCAATTGATACAATGTATTTTCCAAAATCACCCAGGATACTTCTTTTAAACGCTTCTGTTGTAAGTGGGGCGCTGTGCATCAACGATTTACCTTCAATTACAACATCAGCCTTATCTGTCTTAACTACTCCTTTCACAACCGGAATTGATCCGGAATATTTTTCTTCATCCTTATAAAAAACAATATCTTCAGCAATACTGCTTGCATGCAGGAAGGTAACCCTGTTTTCCATTTCACCATCTACAATATTTAACTCTCCGGTAAATAAAGGAAGAGGTTCTTTTTTATTTAAATGAAGTGACAACTTTTGTTTATCAGCATCCTTTGTATCATCATAAACCTGTGCAAGAACCTGCATATCTGCATTTTGAAAACGGTTTTCCAACTTTTCATTCCATACCCCTGAAGACAACAAAACAAGACCTGTTAGTGTACAAATAATAATAGTATCAATAAAAGGTTCAAGTATTGCAACCATTCCCTCAGAAACCGGTTCCTGGGTCCGTGCTGCAGAGTGTGCGATAGGTGCAGAACCCTGACCCGCCTCATTTGAAAACAAGCCCCGGTTCACACCCTGGTTAAAAACAAAAGCAAAACTTGCCCCCAGGAAACCACCGGTCATTGCTGTTCCGGAAAAAGCATCCTGGAAAATAGAAATGAATGATGGAATTATTTCTTGATAATTTGTGCCAATAACAAAAAGAGCACCCACAAAATATATGATCGCCATACCGGGAACAAGCTTTGATGTGACCTTTGCAATACGCTTAATCCCCCCGACAATAACAAGGCCAAGTAATACAGCCAGGATAGCTCCGGTTACTATATGTTTTATACCGAAAGTAGTAAATACTGAATTGGATATACTGTTAATTTGTGGCAAGCTACCTGTACCGAAGGATGACAATATGGCACCAATGGCAAAGAACACTCCCAATATGGTACCTGTTTTTAGAATCTTACCATTCTTTAGTTTAATATTCAACCTCTTTTTCATATAATACATCGGTCCGCCTGATACTGTTCCATCGGGGAGTATATCACGGTATTTATGGGAAATAGTAACCTCAACAAATTTGGTAGTCATTCCCAACATAGCAGTGATCAGCATCCAGAACAAGGCTGCCGGTCCTCCCAGGTGAATTGCAAGCGCCACACCGGCAATATTACCGGTGCCAACAGTTCCTGAAAGTGCAGTTGACAATGCCTGGAAATGGGAGGCATCACCAACATCTCCTTTTTTGTCGAATTTACCTTTAACAATCTTGATTGCATGCCCGAAATATCTGATCTGTGGGAATTTCAGATAAATAGTAAAGAAAAGCCCTGTTCCTAACAATAGGAATACAAACCACTCACTACCACCAATATAGGTATGCAGGGTTTCTAAAAATTCTTTAACTTGTTGCATAGTGTAAAAAATTAAAGAAGCAAAAATAACAATTCCACAGGAAGTTAAAAGCCAAATTTTATGTTTTCTGTTAATTAGTGTCTGTCTATAAACTATATATTGTTAATAACTATTACATTACAGGGGTAAAGATACAAAATACTTTTCGTATTTTGAACAAAAAAAACAATGAAACTATTTGAAGATTTTAAGATTAAATTTGAAAAGCCCAATTGGGCAAAGAGTCCGGAGTTAGGATTAATAGACACCATATTGGAACAGCATCCACATTTAATTGCCTTGTTAGAGGATGATATTACCAGGGGATGTAGTCACAGTATATTTGGCAGAAAAGACACTCCAAGTGTTGAACAGATAGTAAGGTCAGCGATTTATAAAGAGTTAAAAGGACTGGATTATCGGGAACTTGAGTTTCACCAGGAAGATTCACGTATTGGCGCTTTATTTATCAGGATAGATGAACTACGCCCTTATAGTTTTCAAATGTACCATAAATATATTTCAAAAATACAACCGGAAAGTTTACAAAAGCTATTAGTAGAGCTTAATAAAATAGCAATTGATGAAGGTTTGGAAGATATAGAAAAACTCAGGCAGGATAGCACAGTTGTGGAAACCAACATTCATTATCCCACGAACAATTCAATAATATGGGATTGTATAAAGGAAGCCCATCGTTTGTTAAGCCAATTACAAAAAGAAACAGAGGGTTTAAATTACAGGGATTATACAAAACAGGCCAAAAAAAATTACTTTAAGATAAATGTGATCAAGTCATCCGATAAACAAACAGAATTATTTCGCAAGCAGTTTATCCTTTTCATTAAAACCATAAACCAATTATCCAATGCAGTAAAAAAAAATCCTTGTTGCGGCATTAAAACAACGTGTATTATTATGATGATGGAAAAGCACATTGAAGTAATGAATAAGGTTTACGATATGGCTTATCGCAAAGAAATAAAAGGAGAAAAAGTTCCTAACGAGGATAAAATATTTTCCATATACGAACAGCATACAGATATCATCAAGAAAGGTGGCAGAGAAATTGAGTTTGGACATAAAATAAACTTATGTAGTGGAAAAAGTAATCTTGTTCTTTACTGTGATGTGCTTCGTGGAAACCCTTCCGATACAAAATTGTTTAAACCGGCTATTGATAGTATTGTTGAACAATATGACAGAATACCAAGAGATAGTGTTACTGATGGTGGTTATGCATCGTTAGAAAATCAGGCTCATGCAAAAGAAAAAGGGATTGTTAATATTGTTTTCAACAAAGTAGTTGGCAGCCTTCAAAATATTACCAGTAGTAAAAACCTTGAGACCAGATTGAAAAAATGGCGCAGTGGAATAGAGGCAGTTATTTCCAATATTAAAAGAGGTTATAACCTATCAAGATGTAATTGGAAAGGTTGGGAGCATTTTGTAGCAAAAGTATTATGGAGTGTAATAGCATACAATATCAGGGTAATGACGGCTCTTGTTGTGAGACGTATTTAACAAAACCCACAAGTAAAAACCAGTCTGAAAATTCAGGTTGGTATGGGAAAGGCATGTACTATTATGAAAAAAACAGACAAAAACAGGCAAAAAAGGGCATAAAATGATATAATAGGAGTAAAAGTGAATCTGAGTTGAAT
>JAGGXD010000115.1 GCA_021163295.1 Bacteroidales bacterium | reverse complement strand
TCCGTGTGGGTCTGCCTGCCTTGTAGCTCCGGTAGATGGTACTGGGGTGGCTAATTCAAAAAGCAGACTTCTGGGCTTCATTTGAAAAAAGTACGCCTTCAAGAAGCACATGTCCTTTCTAACTTTATTGCCCATATCGGCCCAATATTTAATCAAAAATGCCATTTTCTTGATTTTTCCCTTATATTTGTGTATGGATTTCTTGATTTTTGGCGTTCTTTAAAAATTCAAAAAACAGACTCTGCTTAATATATAATGTTAACTTCTATGTGAACTCAACTGAGAGGTTCTTATGCAATTCAAATGCGATTGCCATACTGTAAAATGTATCAAGACCAATCAGAGCAGTATTTTGAATCAGTTTGAAAATGTTAGAAAAAATTGCCCAGCCTTAAGAGAAATATTTGTTCCTGAAGATTATTGGCCAGAATTCAGAAAAAAAGTATCAGAACCTCTTGACGAAGCAGGACATTATCCTATTACATTAAGTGCTTATAAAACCGGTAACTTAGGTAAAATTACATTACCTGTCCATGCTCACTTATTAGATGGGGAAAAGCCCAAAAAGAACTTAAAACTACAATATAAACAAGATCTTATTGACAACTATATGTCAAAAAAGACGGACACTTTTGACCGTTTCAGAAGGGCAAGAGGATTTAATGGCAAATTGGCTGAACTAATAACTTCATCTTGGATTGAATGCCAAGGTTGGAAAATTAAGAATTTAGAGGCCTTGGGTAGTTGCTTTGATATCGAGGCAATTTCCCCTCAAGGGAGCAATTCTGTTATCGAAGTTAAATATATTGGAGAAGCAGACTGGCAATTTGAGGTAGAATTAAAAAGTTTGGAATCAGGTGAAGCAGTAGCAGTAAGTTTCAGTCCTTATTCCGGATACAATTACATCCTTTTCAAGACATATGAAGCAGCAAAACAGCTAGAAACATTTTCAGGGGATCGTTATGTTTTTATTGTTATTTCGAATCTGACTTGGGGGAATTCCGAAATGGCCATTGAATGTAATTGGATTCGACATCCCCTGCATTTTTTTGAATTTTCAAAATGGAAGGGGAGTGTTTCCGATTCTTTTGCAAAAAGTATAAATAAATATCCAAACATTGAAAAAGAGATAAACGAAGTTCTAAATCAAATTAAGGAATTGTGGGTAATTAAAGATGAGAGTTGGGAATATACTCTCAGTAAAATAATAAAAAAAGAAAGTTAACAAGTTGTTCCACCGGATCGCTAACGCTCCCTGTGAACTCTGCGTTCGCCGTTCAAATTCTGGTTTGAAATGCTCATTGGTAAAAAAATATGAAATATAAATATACACAGGCTCTCCCTTATTCTGAAATTATAAGGCTTGCTTCCGATGAAAATGTCGATGAGATTTGGATTATATTTGCGTATTTCTCAAAAAATAAAGTTATTGACATTATTAATAAACTTAAAAATAGAAGAAAAAAAGCGGTGGTTCATATAGTATTTTCTTCATCATCAGTTAATCCACTGCAAGACGTAGTTGAAGAAATTTTTGAATTGTCTATGTTTGAATGGTGTGATTTTCATTTAGTCGATAACCCATTAATGCATTCGAAACTATTCGCAGCAAGATATGGTGAAAATATAAAAGCCTACATAGGATCTGCAAATCTTACAAATAGTGCAAATAATTTAAATATAGAATGTGGAATTCTATTGAATTTCCAAAATGGTGAAAAAACATTCAAATTCTTGAACGAATTAATGGGTAGTTGCCATAGTGAAAACTCTATTTTAAGACTTCAAACCAAAGCTGTATTATCTCACTTCCGAAGTGAACTTCTATTTCTTGCATTAGAAGAGAGTAAAATTAGGCAAGCAATATCAATTAAGCCAGATAGAATAAAAAAAATATTATTGGACTCCGATAGTGAAGATATAGAAGAAAGCACAGTAACCGTTAAGGTCAAGAATATGTTAAACATTTTTATTCTTGATGATAGAGAGCGACTTGATTTACTACAAATGGAATCCAAATTAAAAGATGCGATAAAGGATAACTTTGCTATTAAAATGGATGGTTATGGGTGGGTTTCCTCAGTCTGGTCCATACGTAAAATTTATAGTAGCAATGATTCCGTAAATGAGTTTTTCAAGATGTTCATTGATACTTTGAAAAAAATTCGCAACTGCTACAGAAAGTTAGAATACAGAAATGAATTGTCACAAAAAATAAAGACAAATATATTGAACTGGATACAAGAAAATGACGAAAATAGACCACTTCCGGAGATAGAAAAAATCTTAGAACATGAATTGGTGATATTTCATTTACCACTTAATGATAGAAAAAGCCCATATAGAAAGATTGAGAATCTTTACACCAAATTGGTTGATTCTTATGACTTGGTGTCATTACTTAATCCATACAGAATAGGAGACGACGAATTACAACAGACTTCTGATATTGAAGATATTGATATCCTTAATGTAGATCAAATTAATTTGCTGGTAATGTGTCAACTGGCGATAAAGCTAAGAAGCCCACCAGGCAAAGGGAAGATACCAAAGCCACCCTCTGTTTGGTGGTTTGATATTGCATTAGATGACAATGCGTATGGCTTATATGGATATTGTAAACATACTGATTACAAGAACAAAACAAAAACGATGCTGGAGTCTATTAAGTCAGATATACAGCAGGGCAGCAATATCGATGAATGTGTTGAAAAATTTTGCGAAATAACAGGATTCAATCTTGGCGCAAAGTACCCTTCAATCGGTAAACTGTGGGTGTGGATGGACGATGAGCCCTACGCTTTCCTTTTTTCATCGTCGGATAGCTATACGAGATATAATATTAATTTGGACGGAAGACATGGATTTCAAGGGATTATGTTGTTCATAGATAAGGATAAAATCATAAATGAATGGGAAGTAGAAGAGAACGACATAGATTTGACTTCGGTAGAAGGTGAGTTTGTTTTGGGTCAGAATGTAAGACTTTATTATGACCAAGAGGAAGCTGGAAGTTATGCTTATCTGTACATTAATTCATTACGACCACAGGTGAATGGCTAACGAATAAGGATAGATTGTGTGAGCGTAGCGAACCACGATCTTATCCGGTTGTTGGACAAGCCCGGTATCGTCTGTGTGGTCTATATATAAAGAAATATCTTTTTTGAGAACGATTATTATGAAAATAACCTGAGATATGAAGGTGTTGGGGAAGATTTATGAAATTGTATGATTTCAGTCATCATGTTCGATCATAGACTATTTTTTGACACATTGCCAGGTTTTTCTTAGCAATTTTCGTTATGAGCTTGGGTTCGTTTCCAGATACTATGTGA
>JAGGXD010000018.1 GCA_021163295.1 Bacteroidales bacterium | reverse complement strand
TCCGTATCAGGCTTGCATGGCATTGGATGGTGGTGCAAAAGGAATAGTAGCCCCGTATATTGAAACTGTGAATGAAGTACAACAGCTTAGAGGCGCTGTAAAAACAAGACCAATAAAGGGACAAAAGTTGAGGGATTATTTGGATGGCACGAAAGATTTTGAGCCCGAATTAGCCAAATACATCGAAATAAATAATGATGATCACGTACTGATAATAAATATTGAAAGTCAACCGGCAATCGACATTTTTGATGAAATTTTAAAAGTTCCCGGGCTGGATGCTGTACTGATAGGACCACACGATCTGTCTTGTAACCTTGGTATTCCCGAACAGTATAACAATCCAAAATTTATGGCTGCAGTAGAAACAATCTTCACCAAGGCAAGGAATGCAAATATTGGAGCAGGTATTCATGCTTTCTTTGTTAACAGTGTTGAAAAGGAAATAGAATGGGCTAAGATGGGTGCTAATCTTATCCTGCACAGTGGTGATATCAATCGCTTCACACAAATTATGCGTAATGATATCAATACATTGAGGACAGCATTGAATGATTATGCTAAAAAGTCTGGTGCTGCAATTAATATATAAATATGCATTCTAACAATTTATTAATCAAAACTTTACAAAAAAACATGATTAAAAAAACAGTGAACAAACTTATATTGTCTGTTTTTGCAGGATTTATGATTCTCTCCTGCAGTAAAACAGATGATTTTGTCAAAGTATCATTGCATCAGATGCAGATACCTATCCTGAAATTTAAGAAAAATAATCCGGTATTACAGATAAAAATGGTTACTCTTGAAGATACCCTGTTACACAATGTCACATCCATAACTGTAAGCACGGAAGGGACTGAAGATTTGACTGATATCAAGACGGTAAGACTTTTTTATCTCGGAAAAGATTCATTATGGATAAGAAATTCAAAACCTGTGCAATTCGGTGCTGATGAAATACCCTCAGGTTCTATAACCTTTAAAGGTAACCAAAGGCTGGATACAGGTAAGAACTTTTTTTGGCTTTCCTATGAATTAGCTGATAATGCGAACCTTCATCATAAAGTGGATGCAGGTTGTGAAAAAATTATATTCTCAGGAAACACCTACGCTGTACCGGAAATAAAAAATCCACCTGTAAAACAACGTATAGGAGTAGCTGTGAGGAAACACATGGACGATTATGTACATACATACAGGATACCAGGTTTATCTACGACCAATAAAGGGACCCTGCTTGCCATCTATGATATACGTCGTGAGAGCAGTCGTGATCTCCAGGGGGATATTGATATCGGTGTTAGCAGGAGTACTGATGGAGGTAATACCTGGGAGCCCATGAGAATTGCACTTGATATGGAAGAATGGGGTAACCTTCCCCAAAAATTCAATGGGGTGAGTGATGCTTGTATTCTTGTTGACAAAAACTCCGAAAACATTTTTATTGCAGGATTATGGATGCATGGTGTTCTTGATACAACCGGCAAATGGATAGAAGGTTTGACAGAAGAAAGCGATGAATGGGAACATCAATGGAGAAGAAAAGGATCCCAACCCGGTTTTGGTATTAAACAGACTTCACAATTTGTTATTTCAAAAAGTGTTGATGATGGTAAAACCTGGGGTGTACCGGTCAATTTGACCAGGATGTGCAAGAAACGTGAATGGTGGTTGTGGGCACCCGCACCAGGTCGTGGTATTACTCTGGATGATCATACGATTGTTTTTCCAACACAAGGCAGGGATGCCGAAGGTAGAACATTTTCAAATATTACCTATAGTTCAGACGAGGGTGTAAACTGGAAAACCAGCGATATAGCATACCATAATACGACAGAGTGTGCAGTTGTTCAATTAACCGATGGTTCACTTATGCTTAATATGCGGGATAACCGGAACCGGACAACAAAGGGAGAAAATAACGGACGTGCAATTGCTACAACAAAAGATATGGGTGAAACATGGAGTGAACATCCAACTTCTCATAGCGCACTTAAAGAACCCGTATGCATGGCATCTTTACACAAACATGAATACGCTGAAAATGGCGAAAAAAAATCTATCCTGTTATTTTTAAATCCCAATATCCAGAAGAGACCCAGAAGAAAGACTACTATCAAAGTGAGTTTTGACGATGGCATGACCTGGCCGGAAAAATACTGGCTGCTTTTAGATGAAGGTTATAACAGGGGATATTCATGCCTGACATCCATAGATGAAAACACCATAGGTATTTTATATGAAGGGAGCCAGGCAGATATGACTTTTGAGAGTATTCCTCTCGATGAACTTATCCAAAAGTGATCCGGAAAGTTTTTTTTAGTGAAAAAGATCATCCATATGGATTATAGAACATATTACGAATTAAAATTTAAAAACAATTAAAAGACCGACAATTATTATTAATCTGCTTCTTAGTGCACTAATATTGTTTGAACAGAATAGTGTTGCACAAAACACAAGCGATGTTAAAAATATTTCTACAATCTATGTGCTTCCACTCAATAGCCTGTATAAACAAGTATGGCAGCCATTCATTGCCCAGTGGAAAAAAAATTACTATGTGGTGACTTACGGGCTGAAACTGGACGGGAAAAGCGATATTGGCGATATCGTCTGTTCAATCACAAAAGACGGAGGTAAAAATTGGACCCCGCCCGTTATAATTTTCGACCACAGGCTGCACAACGGTAGCCGGCGGTATGGCTATGCGAATGCAGTTCTGTTTAGGCCAGAAGGCCAGGATATCATCTGGTGTTATGCCATGCGTTGTCCGCTTTCCTACAGAGACAGCGAGGACAGTGAACTGTGTGCTACCTATTCCTGTGACGGAGGACTTTCATGGATCCAGGTAGAACTGTGGATGGATTTCCATTCACCTCTGATAACCAATGCAGGAGTGGTACCCTTCACTGAGGATGGGATAATAAAGTATCTCCTGCCAGTACATCGTAATACAATAAGACATGACCCGGAAGGAGACAGGAAACAATTTGTGTTGGAAAGCACAAACCTGTTAAATTGGAAACTGGCAGGTTTTATCCCAGGACCACCAGAGGTATGGCTCCACGAGGGGAACATAGCTGAAGAAGACGGTCCCGGTGAATTGAAAATTGTTATGCGAACCGCCAAGTATTACGAAAAGAAAGAGGCCCTTGACAGCCGCCGGGCATACTCTTCGGTAAGCCTCGACAACGGAAAAACTTGGTCGATGGCCATTGAGGAACCTGCCCTGTACAATACGGCTGCCAAAGGTTTTTTCGGAAAGGATTCAAAGAGCAGGCACATCTATGTTTATAATGATGATGAGAGAAGTGTAAGAAAAGGACTCTATTACGTCACCCGGGAGCCAGGAAAAAAATGGTCGGAACCAAAGCTCTTTTACTGGGATAACAACCATAACAGCTATCCTACACTTCTTGAAAAAGAACCTGGTATTTTTCTCTGTGTTTGGGACAGTTCTGATGATCTAAAAAGAAAGAGAACTGTAATAAGATTTGGCATTCTGGACTTGAACAAATAATAAAAGAATATAAAAAAAATTGAACTATGACCGGTAAAGAATTAAAAGAGTCACTAAGAAGCGGTAAGAGGGTTTATGGCACATTGATAGTAAGTACCTCTCCAAGATGGATTGACATAATAGATCAACTTAACCTGGATTTCGTATTTATCGATACCGAACATATTGCTATCAACAGGCAACAACTATCATGGATG
>JAGGXD010000049.1 GCA_021163295.1 Bacteroidales bacterium | reverse complement strand
CCTAATGTTTCGATTCGTGATATGGTAATCCAAAAACGCGAAAATGATCTTGTGTTAGCTACACACGGTAGGGGAATAATGATAATTGATGATATCACACCACTGAGATATCTTTCTAAGGAAGTAGTTGAAAAGGATCTTACATTTCTTCCATCCAGACCATATGTCCTAAGAAACATTGGAAATCAACAGGAATATGGTGGAGATGATGAGTTTACAGGTCAAAATCCACCACAACAGGCATTTCTGACATATTACTTAAAAAAGAGGCATATTTTCGGAGAAATGCACCTTGAAGTGTATGATGAAAACGGGAAATTGATTAACAAATTACCTGCCGGTAAACGTAAAGGCATAAACCGTGTTCCTTTGAGTATCAGGTTGAAACCTCCAAAAGTTCCTACATCAAAATCGTTAAGTTTTGCCGGGTTCTTTGGTCCTCCACTCGCTGCTGGAAATTATTCAGTTAAGATAGTTAAAGGAGATTTGACAGAAGAGGGAACTTTTAAAATAATTGATGATCCTGATTCGCAACATTCGCAAGAAGACAGGGTATTGCAACATAAGACGTTGATGAAAGCATACAATATGCTTGAAAACCTGGCATATCTTGATCAGCAAGTGCTTGATTTGAAGAAAGGGGCAGATAAAATACTGGAAACAAAACCTTCGCGATCATTGAAGAAAAAGCTGACAGAGCTTTCACAAAATATGCAAAGCATCCATGCAAAACTGGTAGCAACGAAAGAAGAAGGAATTTACACTCAGGAAGAGCAACTAAGAGAAAAAATTTCAAATATATATGGAGGAGTGGTGAATTTTCTGGGCAAACCTACCAATTCACAAATTGAAGCCCTGGATATGTATGAAACTGATATGAACAAATATCAGAATAAGGTTAAGGATGTTATAGAAAATATGTTGCCTGCGATCAATGAAATGATAAAAAAGGATGGAAGAGAGATAATTAGTATTACAACCAGGGAAGAGTTTTTTAAGGAAAAAAAATAGAGTAAAAAGCAGCAGACCTATAAGCCGGATTCTGTATCCGTTTCGGTAAAAACCGGAACGAACTTCTATCATTTATCTTGTCCTTACATTGCTGCAAGGATCATAGCGACCTACCCCCCGGTATCGGGCGAGCAACCCGAAAATACCGGTATACATGGTCTTTCAACCCATAAGACGAACGGCTACCAATGTCACCACCGGTACCGGTGAGCTCTTACCTCACCTTTTCACCCTTATCCCGACCACAAGCGTCGGGACGGTTATTTTCTGCTCCGTTGCTATACCCTCACGGACATCTTCCGGTTAAGAAGTATGGTGCTCTGTGTTGTCCGGACTTTCCTCCCTTCCCACTACTGCAGGAAGAGCGATAGAACGGTCTGCTGCTATGCAAAGATAAGAATAATAAACTTTTGTATAAAGATTGTATAAGAAATATTAGTGCTTTCTTAAGCTCAAACTTATACCTGCGTAAAACATTCTACCATAGATAGGTGCATACATAAAAGCAGCATCATCAATATGTTTTTCCGGTTGTATATAATCAGTTAAATTATTTACACTGGCATAAATTTTTATAGCTTTGAATTGTTTTGAAATTCTTGCATTAAAAATTACAAATCCTTCGGTTTTTTTAATTTTACTTGATACTTTATCTTCGGCAAAGTAATCTATATACATTTTACCTGTATAATTTCCAATTAATGCAAAATTCCATTGTTTTGGCGAATATTCTATTTTAAAGTTACTTGTACTCTTAGGAAATCTTGAAATATACATGCTAATATCTTCATATTGTGTGTCGACCCAGTCTCCTCTCGGATTAACATATTCTCCCTGATTAAAGGTAAAGTCAATGCCAAAACCTAAATCTTTAGCAACATTAGCCATAAATGATAATTCTACGCCCTGTACAAAAGCATCATTTATATTTTCCCATTGGTAATCATACCCCATTGCACTTACATTTTCGTCTGCATCGGCAAAAGCAATTTTATCTTTTAAGTCGGTTCTGAAAATATTAGTACTAACTTTCATTTTTTTCCCATAATAATCTGCTGAAAAATTATAGCTGACAGATGTTTCCGGTTTAAGCGAAGATGATTTCCAAATTCTTGGAGAACCACTACATAAGTGTAAGTCTTCTGAAAATCCATAAGGAGCTCTGAAACCAGTACCTGCATTTGCCCTTAAAGTAATTCTTTTTGAAATTTCATATTTTATAGCAAGTCTGGGGTTTATGCTTGTTTCATTAAATTTTGTTTTCGGAAATAAATTAGTTGCAAAAATTTCCGCTGCCTTATATTCTTCCTCAGAATTATGTAAATCATATCTCACGCCCGGAACAATTTGCAAATTTTTATTTAAACTCCATTCATCCTGAAAGAATATACCAAATTCAGTTGCTTTCTTACAACTATTTGATGTATATGCCTCTCCATAATTAGGATTAGGTGTTATTCCATCATTAAGTGTGTCTTTTACTACAACATATTTCCCTGATTCGTCAAGTTTATTCATAGAAGTTTGAATACCCATTAGCAAGTGATGCTTGTTTAATGTTAAGCCATAAGTCAGAGTTGCAGCAGCAACATTTTCATCTGCTATATAAGGTCTCATTATTCTTAAATCGGGTACACTATCACCATGTGTATCCATATAATCTCCAAGAAAGGAATCATTAGTAGCATTTCTTTTGTGCTTAGTATAAGCTAAAGAAAGATTTATTTCTGATTTTTCGCTAAATATTTTATTATACGAAAGTTCACTTTCATATCTATCTGTAATTATTCTTTCAGTACCATCAGTTAATGGATTTGTAAAATAGCCATCAGTTATTTCACCACCTTGTCTAAACTCATTAACATATTTTCCTCTAACAATAAGCTTATCTTTATTTGATATTAAATCATAAATATATAAGCTGAAACCGGCGTTACCAAGATTTTGTTCCACCCGATCAGAAATTCCATCTGCATGACATATAATATCCCGTGTTTCTCCGTCTTGTGTTTCGTCAATTGCATCGCCAGTAATCTTTTGTGCAAAAATATTTAATCCAAGATTTCCTCTTTTATTTTTTATTGATGAATAAATATCATACTTATTGGTATTATAGCTGCCAAATTGTAATGCGACTTTTGTTGTAGGTTCAAAAGAGGGTTCTTTGGATATAATATTAATTGCTCCGGCAACAGCACTACTGCCATAGAGAGCAGAACCGGCTCCTTTAACTACTTCAACTCTGTCAACATCTACAGTTCCAATTTGCTGTAATCCATAAATAGCTGCTAAACCTGAATATATTGGCTGTCCGTTTAATAATACCTGTGTATGTTCTGAACCCAGCCCCTGCATTCTAACCATACTAAAATTACAAAATTGGCATTGTTGCTCAACTCTTATACCCGGTGTACCTTCTAACACCTCATATATATTACTTGCATTTTTTGTTTCAATTTCCCGGGCAGTAATAACTTCTGTCCGAATAGGAACATCTTTTATATAATGAGGTGTTCTTGTTCCTGTGATAACAACTTGTTCAACCATCATTAGATCTTCATCTATTTCAAAATTTAATTCTTTTGTTTCATTTCTATGAATTTCAATTTCTTTCTCTTTAGATTTATAACCAATAGCCTGTACTCTAATAATATGTTTCCCTTCAGGTAAATTAGTAAGCATATAATGACCTGATCCATCAGTATAAGTTCCGATTGTTGTCCCTTTTATAAATACATTTACAAATGAAACATGTTCTCCTTTGCATATTATATGCCCTACTATATTTGCATTGGTTTTTACTTTTTGGGCATAATTAGTATTTATGATTATAAAAAATGCTACAAAAAGTGTTACTATTTTTTTCATGATAAATAATTTAATAAAAAGTTGATATACATGGTAATGACAAATGGTAAAATATGTATACCCATTACAATATTATTGATGACAACTCAAAAAAATAAACTTGGAAATGATATTAAGTTGAAGAATTATGAAAAAGGTGGTGCCCTGCCCTGGTAGAGGATTTTGAAGCTCTGAGGATAGAATTGCTCGTTAATTACAACATAACTTTTCTTTTTTGCAACATCTAAGACAATGAAAAATATAATTGCAAATATGAAAAGTAACTGAAGATTAGCCAGGAATATTAATTCTATTTTTGAATGATGATGTGATTTAAATGGTGCAGAATCGTTTGACTTATTAAATGGATGGGCATGTGTTATAATTTCCCCATCGGCTAATTGATGACTGTGAAGAAACAAAACATTGTCGGTTACCAACAAACCAATACTGCCTATCATGCAAATTATTGCAAGTTTTTTTGTTATATTTTTAACAAAAGATTTCATTTAAGAAGCAAAAATAAACAAAAAATATTTAACGGTAAAAAACAGGACTTTTGCGGGTTGGTTTAAGGGGTCAGTTTCAATTCTTTTATCTCAATATAATCATAGTAGCACCGTAACCATATTCTTTAAAAGAGGCGTCCTGATATTTTAAGTGGTTGTATTTTGTGTCAAGTAGTTTTCTCACTTCAAATTTTAATTTTCCGTTTCCCAGACCATGAATAAAAACTATCTTTCTCTGATCAGTTTTTAATACTCCTTCAAGTGCAGTTGTAAACCTGTCAAGTTGGACCTTGAGTATCTCCCCGTTTGACATACCACTATGATTTTCAAGTATTTCTGTGATATGAAGATCAATTTCACTTATATCGCTGCTTTTCTTTTCGGGTTTAGGTTTTCCAAAAACCGGAATATCTTTATTCTTTATTTCCTTTGATAAATACATCTCCTCCATTTCATTCTTATCAGGGGTGTCTTCTTTAATATCATTTGGATAAACCGGAATTTCAGAATCATTAGATTCAACAGAGTTTTCATCATCATGCATTGAAAAAGATTCTGAATAATCAATTGAATCGCCTGTTGGAATTATTTCATCTTTTAATACAGGTACTTCAAAACCTTCCTCAATTTTTACAAGAACAATCTTCTCATTCATAAATCCTGTTACGATCCCATTACTGGTATCGTTTAAAAATTTAACCTTATCTCCTATTTTGAATTTCATAAATAATATTGTTTATCAATTATCCTGTCTGTTTTCAATCGCAACAAATTTACCTATTTTTGCAACAACAGGAAAAACCACAAATATTGGCAGATAAGCAACGAATAACCGGAGAAAAGCTAGCTGAAAACATTCGTATGGATGAGTATACCTATCCTTTGCCTGAAGAGAGGATTGCAAAATACCCTTTAAAGGAAAGAGAAAATTCAAAATTACTTGTTTATAAAAATGGGAAGATCAGTCGTGATAACTTTGGCAACCTTATAAGTTATCTTAAACCGGGATCTTTACTTGTTTTTAACGAAACTAAAGTAATCAGGGCACGACTTGAGTTTAGAAAAGAAACAGGTGCGAGGATCGAAATATTTTGTCTTGAACCCTACTCTCCGGCGGATTATAATCTTGCATTTGAGGCATCATATTCTGTTTCCTGGCGATGCATTGTAGGTAACCTGCGAAAGTGGAAAAAGCAGGTATTATACAGGACTATTACTACAAGCGAATATAAATTTAGGCTGTTTGCTGAACTAATTGGCGAAGAAGAGGGAGAGCAGATAATTAAATTTTCATGGAATAATAAAGAAATCTCTTTTGGCGAGATACTTGAAACAACAGGACTTACTCCTATCCCACCATACCTGAACAGGGATTCTGAGGAGATTGATAATAACAGATACCAGACTGTATATTCAAAAAACAGGGGATCAGTTGCCGCTCCTACTGCAGGTTTCCATTTTACAGATACTATACTCAAAGACCTGGACAGTAAGAAAATTAGCAGGGCAAAAGTAACACTGCATATTGGAACAGGCACTTTCAAACCGGTAAAAAGTCATACAGCCAAAGGACACAAAATGCACACTGAAAGATTTTTTATTAGTAAACCGGAATTGCTTAAATTGGCAGGAAACAGACAAATTATCCCTGTAGGCACAACATCATTGCGATCAATAGAAAGTTTATACTGGCTGGCAGGGAAAATTAAGCAAAACCCTGCAATTGACTCTGGTAACCTCACAATTAACCAATGGGAGCCGTATAATCAGGATATTTCCTTTTCAAGAAATGAGATTGTTGAAACGCTTCTTGAGTTTATGGATAAGAATGGGATAAGTAAAATTGAAGCTTCTACAGAAATAATGATAATCCCGGGTTATAAATTCAGGATGACCGACGGATTGATAACCAATTACCATCAACCACACAGTACACTTTTGTTGCTTATTGCTGCTTTTGTCGGACCTGATTGGAAAAAGATATATCAATACTCTCTAAAAAACAACTTCCGTTTCCTGAGTTACGGAGACAGTTCACTGCTATTACCGGATAAATTACTTTAGAAGCTTCCGTAACACTGAGGTAAAACCTTTAATATCTTCTTTTGTAGTATCAAAGGATGTCATCCAGCGAACTACAGAGGTTTTCTCATCCCAGACATAAAAGAAATATTCCTGCTGAAGTTCAGGAATTATCTCTTTTGGTACCTTTGCAAAAACGCCGTTGCTTTCAACCTTATGCATAATTGTTATTCCTGGTATTTTCTCAACCTCAGTGGCAAGTAGTTGTGCCATATCATTGGCATGTTTCGCATTTTTATACCATAACCTATCTGTCAAATATGCT
>JAGGXD010000261.1 GCA_021163295.1 Bacteroidales bacterium | reverse complement strand
TTGCTCAATATGTAAATGCTCAGAATAGCCTTCAGGGAATTCGTGGTATAATAACAGACCAGGAAACATTCAAACCTGTTATATCAGCCAATATTGTTATTCCCGGAATAAATTACGGAACCTCGAGTAATACTGACGGTAGTTTTGAAATTCCCGGACTGCCTGAAGGAAAATATGAGTTAAAGATTTCCATGATCGGATACTATCCTGTGAGCCGGAGGATAATTATAGAAAAAGGCTCATTTACTAATATCCGGATTCGTTTAGAACCTGAACTGTTTGAAATAGATTCTGTTGCAATTACAGGCACACGTGAACGCAACTATATATCATTCCCTACCATTGAGCCAATATCCATTGAACCTGTAATAAGCAGAGTTACAAGCAAGGAGATAAAAAGGCAGGGTGCAATTACACTTATTGATGCAATGAAGTTTATACCGGGGGCCTTAACAGAAACCCGTGGACGAAAAGTAAAACATTTTTTTTCTGTAAGAGGACAAAAATATCCTTATCCTCAATATGCTATAAATGGTATCTGGCAAAGAGAGTTTGAAGAAATGCCTTATTTTATTTCTGCAAGCAATATTGAGGAGATAGAAATTATTCGTTCAAGTGCCGCCCTGGTAACAGGGCTTTCAGGTTTAGTCGGTGTGATTAACGTAAAAACAAAAGAATACGATAAACCCGAAACATCAGCCGAGCTTGAATACGGTACATTTAATACTTTACATTCACATGTTTCGCATGGAGCAAAGCATGAAAAATTTTCCTATGCAGCTGGGATCGGGTATGATAAAACAGACGGACCTGATAAAAAAAATGCAGCCGAAGGAATAGGTAGTTTGTATTGCAGGTTCGACTGGCATCCTTCTGAAAAGTTAACAGTTAGTTCCAATTTGTATTACATGGATGGTAAAAGAGAATTGGCTTTGGCTGAAGAACCGGCGTCAAAAAGATTCAGGGAAGAAATTTCTTCATATGATCAAATCCGAAGCACTCTTTCTAACTTAAAGTTAAGCTACAAACCAAATGATAAGGCATCAACTGAACTGCAAATCTATTATACCGATAGACAACCTGTTTTCAAGAGAGAAGATATAGTTACACAGGATATTACCGAAATCCGGGAGAACGATCACGAATACGGAATAAATCTGATACAGGCATTAAACCTTTCAGAAAAGAACACACTTCGGTTCGGGGGTTTGTATAATCGCTGGATCGCACCGAATGGAAAAAGGTTCTATGTAGGTAAACCCTGCGACCTTAAAACCATTTCAGGAGTATTGGCAGATGAGCATGATTTTGGATCAGTTACAGTGGATGGCGGAATTCGGTGGGCCAGAACTTATATGAACGAATATGGAGCATTTAATATTAACGGAAGCGGAAAACTTGTTTCTCAGGTGGATCCGGTTATTGATGAATGGCAACCCGCAAACCTGCAGGTAGCTTTAGGATTTACCTGGAATTTAACCGCTAACTGTTCGGTTTTCTATCACTCTGCAGCAGGTAAAATAAAACCAAGAGAAGGTTCACTTGACGTAAACCTTTCTGAACCTCTGGATGAAACACGAATCAAGTTCGATCTCGGATTTCAAACCACCTTGAAAAAAACCGGAAAAATAACCCTGTCCGGATTCCTGGTAAATCAAAAAGATGCTATTGTTTATAGCGGTGAGACCTATGAACAAAACGGGATAATTATGGAATTGTACAAAAACAGGAACGAGGATTATTTTGGTTTGGAAGCGGAAGTAATAAGTCCGAAATTGTTCAATAGTTTCTCTGCTTTCCTAAACTTAACTGCAATGCAATCGAGAAAAAAGGAAGACTGTCAAATTAAAAAGAGCACTGAATTCCCTGAGATTATTACCAATGGAGGAATTTTTTATTCAAAATCAGGAATTGATTTAAACCTTTTCTGGAAATATGTTAGTAACTTTGAAAGCAACCGTTTTGTACAACAAGTTAAGGGAGAACCAACAATTTTTGCTCCTTTAGGAAACTTTTTTACAATAGATATTTTAACCGGATATACCATTGAATCAATTGTTTCAACAAAATTTTATTTAAAAATTCAGAATCTGACAAACAATAAATATTCAACTGTTGCCGGATATCCTGATTTTGGAAGAAGATTTAGTTTCGGGATTAATACAATTATTTAAATATGGGAAACTCCATACATAAAAAACTGCTTGTTACTTGTCTTATAGGAGTCTTATACAGCTTAAATATTTTTGCCTGCCGTTATACTGTTCGTGAAATCGGTTTTTCTGATATTGGTTCAATTCCATATATTCTATATATTTATACAAAATCCGATATGCCTGAAAAAGATAATTCTACAATCAAAAAATTATCTTATGCACTTCTTTATGAAACAAATATTAAAATTGAAATCATTAATATAGACGAAGAAAGAGATTCTATAACACAATATTATCTGAACAAATATATTATTCATTCTTTTCCGTCTGCCCTGTTTGTTTCCCCGTATGGAGAATCCATGATTTGTTCGTTTAATTACCCCGGACGTTCTTTTGATAAATCGGTGTGGTTATTACTTGAAAACATTGCTTCATCAACAATTAGAAACTCCATTACTGATATGCTCCTCAGGTCATATTGCATAGTTTTAATGATTGAAGGAAAAGATGCAGGAAAAAACGAAAATACCCTTCATAAAGCAAAAGAAGCAATCAGCGAAATATCAGGATTATTGGATCAAATGCCAAAGATTGTAAATTCTCAGCCGGGTATTCTGGTTATCTCACATGAGAAAATTCATGAGGAAAGGATACTTCTTATGAGTTTGGGTATTAAAGCAGAAAAAATTGTTGAGCCTTCTATTGCCATTATTTACGGACGAGGAAGAATTATAGGCCCGGTTTTGCAGGGAGAACAGATTACTCAGAAGAGATTATTTAATCTGCTTTCAGTTGTTGGAGCCGATTGTGAATGCGGACTGGATCAATCCTGGATATTGGGCAGGATGATACCTCTGAGGTGGGAATCATCAGTACAATCTGAACTAGTCCGGTTTCTTGGCTTTGATGTTGAAAATCCCCTGGTTAAATCTGAGATGAGCCAGATACTTTCTGTGAAACCAACCCTTGATAATCAGTTTGATCCAATGGTAGACAACCTATTAGGATATTCAGAAGGGAAAATTATAATTGAAAAAAGTACTGAAAGTGTTTCAAAAATTTCAGCCTATGAAATCAGAAAATCTTTCTATCAAACCAAACCATCAAAAAGCAACCTTGTCTTCCGTTATATTTTAATAACTATTAGTGGGATATTGCTTATTATTCTGGTTATCGGTGTTTTCCTGTTCATTAAACACAAACGAAAAAATATTAAACAGTAAACAGATAGATTACACATGTTATTTAAACTTATATATAAAGAAATTCTCTTCAGGAAACTTAATTTCTTACTTACTTTTTTAGCTATAAGTCTGGCCGTAGCATTTTTTGTATCGTTTTTTACAACAAATGAAGCCTCAAAAAGAGAAACCATAAGGTTAACACGTGACATGGGATTTAATCTTCGGATTATCCCTAAAGAGACTGATATGAATAATTTCTGGTTGAAGGGTTATTCGGAATTTTACATGCCTGAAGAATATGTTAACCGTTTCTGGGAATTTAAGAATTTCTCTTTCGCCCACCTGACAGCTACATTACATAAGACAATAATATGGAATGGTAAAGAGGTAATTTTAACCGGTATTGCACCGGAAATTGAGCCATCGGGCAAGAAAAAAACCTCCATGGCATTTATGATTGATACGGGAATGGTATATGTAGGATATGAAGTGGCTAAATTACTGAATCTTGAACATGGAGATACAATTAAAATCCTTGATAAGAATTTTGTGATAACAAAAACACTCTCTGAAACCGGGAGCTCCGATGATATAAGAATATATGGCACACTGTCTGAATTTCAGGATTTACTGTTAATGGAGGGATTGGTAAACGAGATCATGGCGTTAAATTGCTTGTGCCTTTCACCTGATGACGATAATTATTTGAAAACAATACGGGAACAACTCACCCGGGTACTACCTGAAGCAAAGGTGATTATGAATACTACAATTGCAAATGCACGTGAGAAACAAAGACATATGCTTGAACAATATTTTGCTGTAATAACAATCTTTGTAATAATATTGATTGCCCTTTGGATTGGTGTATTGGTTATGATAAATGTACGCGAACGGATTACGGAGATTGGTATCCTGAATGCCATGGGTCATGGCTGGACTGAGATAGTAGGACTTTTCCTTGGAAAAGCTTTGCTGATCGGAGTACTAAGTGCGGCAACCGGTTTTATTTTGGGAACAGGCTTAGCTTTAAAATTTGGTCCTGATATTTTTAAGATAACTGCAGGAACAATAAAACCCATCTATGAATTATTATTCTGGTCATTACTGGTGGCTCCGTTATTCTCGACATTTTTAGCTTTAATTCCAACTATGATAGCCATTTTTAAAGATCCGGCTGTAACACTCAGAAAAGTTTGAAATGATACAACTCGAAAGAATAAGTAAAATATATGGTGAATTACCGAAGCAGGCAATAGCATTGAAAAATGTTGACCTTAAAATTGGGAAAGCAGAATTCATTGTTGTCAGAGGGCCAAGTGGCAGTGGTAAAACAACTTTATTGATGAGTATAGGAGGAATGTTGCAACCTTCTTCCGGAACTGTCAGGATTAATGATAAGGATATTTATTTGTTGAGTATTGTTGAACGCTCAAGATTCAGGGCATTAAATATCGGGTTTGTTTTTCAAATGTTCCATCTTATTCCTTATCTCAGTGTATTGGAAAACATAATTCTTTCAACCAGGCATATTAAATATGATGATTCAAATAAAAAAGCATATAGTTTGATTGAAGATCTGGGATTATCAGATCGCATCAATTACAAACCATCGGAACTTAGTGCCGGTGAATGTCAGCGTGTAGCTCTGGGAAGGGCTCTGATACACCGGCCCAAAATAATCCTGGCTGATGAACCAACCGGGAATCTTGATCCGGAAAATTCATCTATAGTAATGAAAACTTTTAGTAACTATCATCAAAATGGCGGGACTGTAATAATTGTAACACACGGAGAAGATGCTGATCCATTTGCCGATAGGGTAATATATTTAAAAAAAGGAGAAATAAAATGAAAAATGTAAAAATTAAGTTTGGAATTCTCTGTGTTCTTTTACTAATTTTTTATTCCGGTTGCACAAGAAAAGACAATGAACAAGGATGGAATACTTACCGGTACGACGGGGCAAGAACCGGTGTAACAACAGAAGAGTTACCATCCTCTCTCTCACTAACCTGGACCTATACTCCAACTCATCCGCCAAAACCTGTATGGAGCCTGCCTGCAGAAGAAATGCCAAGGATGCACTTTGATAATACCTATTATGTTTCTGCAGCAGATGGCCTTGCATATTTTGGTTCATCGACTGATAATAAAGTATATGCTCTGGATATTTCCACAGGTATAGAAAAATGGACTTTCTTTTCAGAAGGTCCCGTAAGATTTTCCCCAACGGTTTATAAAAATCGTGTTTACTTCGGTTCGGATGATGGTTATGTATATTGTTTGAAAGCGAAAAGTGGCAAACTTGTATGGAAGTACCGTCCGGGCCCAAAAGCAAACAAAATAATCGGAAGTGGAAGAATGGTTTCTTTATGGCCTGTAAGAACAAGTGTACTGGTTGAAGACGGGACAGTTTATTTTGGTGCAGGAGTATTTCCTTATGACGGGTTATATATATGTGCTTTGGATGCAGGGAATGGTTCGGTGATATGGAAAAATGATAATCTGGATGATAACGTATTTGATTTGGAATACGGTGGTGTATCACCCCAGAGTTACCTGATCGCTTCAGAAGATCACTTGTTTGTTCCTTCAGGTAGAGCAATGCCGGCTGTGTTTGATAAAACAGACGGAAGTTTTATTAATTATTTATCACCCGGTGGAAAACAAGGTGGTACATGGGGTATGATCGACCAGGGGAATCTTGTTGCAGGTGTAGATAATCGCGGTACTCCCACAAAAATTTCTTATGACATTGAAACAGGAGAAAGACTGGGAGATTTATACGCTTCTTTTACCGGGATTGATATGGTTGGAAATAGCAATGTTTCATATGTTATTTCTGAAAATGGTGTTTATGCTATTGATCGTAAAATGTATCCCCGGATTCAACAAAAAATTGATTCGGTAAAAAAGGAACAATCTAGTCATATCAAATCGCTCAAGGAGAGAGTTATTAATGCTCCTGGAATTGTTACAGACGATTTTTGGTTTGATGTTAAGGGGTCACCTGTCAAAGCTTCTTTCAGTAATTTGAATACAGTTGAAGGAAGAATAAAATTTGATGAACAGTTCGATGAGGTGATAGAAAATCTGAATTTGTTAGTCAGAGAAGAGGAAAAATTAAAATCATCCACTTCGAAATGGTTTTTCCCGCAGGAGCATCTTCACAGCATTATATATACTCCCGGACAGGTAATAGCAGGAGGAGAAGACATTGTACTTGGATTAAACCCGGAAACAGGGAAAGAACTTTGGAGAAGTGAGGTAAAAGGTATTGCATATGGTCTTGCGGTTTCAAATAACAGCCTGTTGGTTAGTACCGATAAAGGACCGATATATTGCTTTAACGGTGATGAGGGAAATAGTAATAAAGCAGGTGTTCCTGAAAGCAATATCTCTTCAGCTAAAGAATCTCAAATTGTAAAAAATAATGAAATATATGAGAAAACAGCCCTGTCCCTTTTAAATGGCACATCTGTAAAAAAAGGTTATTGTCTTGTTCTTAATTGCGGAGAAGGAGAACTGGTAAGAGAACTGGCAGAAAAGAGTGATCTATATATAATAGGAATTGAAGAAAATGTCCGTAAAGTTAAAAAAGCCAAAGAAAAACTTGATAAGAGGGGTTTATATGGCAAAAAGATCATTGTTGAAAACTGGTCGATAAATTCCCTGCCTGAATATTTTGCAGATTTGATTGTTGCCGGAGAACCGGAAAAATCAGGACAACTAAACCATACATCTGATGAAATATTCAGGGTATTGAAGCCCGGTGGAGGGGCCGCTTGTCTGAGGAAATCCGGCTTGGAAAACGGATGGAGTCACCTAAATGTTAAGAAATCAGAGCTTATAAAGGAAGATGGGGACTGGGTTGTTTTTACCCGGAATTCGCTAATTGGCGCGGGGGGATGGACTCACCAGTATGCTAATATTGCAAATACATGTTGTTCAGATGACAAATTGGTCATGGCTCCATTCAGTACTCTTTGGTATGGTCCGCCCGGTCCTCAATTATTGATTGAAAGGCATGCAAGAGCTACTGCACCAATGGCTTTTGATGGGAAAATGATAATTGAAGGTGAGAATATAATTATGGTATACGATGCATATAACGGAACAAAAATCTGGGATAGAAAAATTGAATATGCAAATCGTGTACGTACTGATGTTGACGGAGGGAATATGGCAGTTAACAAGTACGGGATATTTGTTGCCGTTAAAAATAAATGCCTTCAGTTGGATATAGAGACAGGAAAAACGATTCAAACATTTGAACTGCCTGATCAATGGAAAACGAAAAACAGACGCTGGGGATATATTGCAGTTAAGAATAATATACTTTTCGGATCATGTGCATTGCCTTTATACCAGGACTATAATGAAATCTGCAATACATTAATTACCAATGAAGGTAAATGGGAAAATATTAATAAGCTTGGATTAACTGATGCGGCTCTTTCAGAATATTTTAAGTTTGGGGTTTCCGGAAATACAGAGAAAGTAGAAGATGCATTCCAGAGGAATGGTACTAAATGGCGGAATATGACTGATTTTCTACATTGGTCTGGTGGTGTTGAAGGATTAAAAGGACTATCGGAAAGGATGATGGCAAGTGATGGAATATTTGCCTTTAATATTGAAACGGGTAAAAAACTCTGGAGCTATAAGGGAAATAAAATTGCACATATTACTACATGTATTGGTGATGAAACAATTTTCTTTGCTGAAAGTGCGGTAACCAATATGCAAAGAAAAACAGCTTTTAAAGAAAAAGGAAAATATATCCGGCAGGGTAAATGGGAAGAATATAAAGACAAACTAAGGATTAATAAATCGGATATACGACTTGTGGTGGCATTAAATTTAAATAACGGTGTGAAAAAATGGGAAAGATTAGTTGACCTTTCCGGCTGTGGTGATGATTATACAGCTTCCGCTTATCACAATAATGTACTCTTATTTTTTGGAAGCTTCGGACTTCATGATAAATGGAGATTCCCTACAGGTCAGTTGAAGTGGCACAGGATAACAGCGTTATCAAGTGAAAACGGAGATTTAATGTGGTCTCGTCCTTTAAATTATATGGTACGGCCTTTAATAATAAATGACGAAATAATTATTGAACCCAGAAAATGTGATCTTTATACAGGGGAAATAAAAACACGCATACACCCTGTTACCGGTAATAAGGTTCCATGGGAGTTTTACCGGCCGGGGCACACTTGTGCTATAACTGCTGCTAATGATAACTGCCTGTTTTACCGTTCAAACAATGCAGCTTATTATGATTTAAAAGAAGATAGAGGTATTAATTATTATGGTGCTATCAGACCCGGATGTATGATAAATTTGATTCCCGGAAATGGACTTGTACTATTCCCAGAAGCCAGTTCAGGTTGTACATGTTCTTTTCCTTTAAGAACTTCAGTTGTACTCAAACCTGAGAATAAAGTAAATGTCGAAGACTGGAGTCTGTATGTAAGCAATGCTCCTATGACTCCCGTAAAACATTTGGCGATTAACCTGGGTGCCCCCGGAGATATGAAGGATAATAACGGCACAATTTGGTTCGGATATCCACGGCCACAAATTACTAAACTTGATAACTATCGTAGAACAGGGGTGAAACTTGAACTTAA
>JAGGXD010000114.1 GCA_021163295.1 Bacteroidales bacterium | reverse complement strand
TAATAAGCCTAATGATAGATAAAGAAAAGACTAAACGGGAAATTATAATTGATGCGGGTGATATTTTCAGCCGGTTTGGGTTTCGTAAAACCACCATGTCTGATATTGCAAGGAAAACAGGTATGGGGAAGAGTTCTCTGTATTATTATTTTAAAAGTAAAGAAGAGGTTTTTGAACAGGTAGTAATTTATGAAGCTGATATATTAATAGGGAAGCTGACTAAAGCACTGGAAAGTAGTAATGGAGCGAAAGAAAAATTAAAAAGTTATATGTTAGTGCGGATGCAGGTACTACATAAACTTTCTAATTACTACAATGCTGTTTTTAGTGATGACCTAAGTCATTTTGATTTTATTGAAAAAGTGAGAGAGCGCTATAACAAAGAGGAGATACTGACCATTCAAAGGATACTTAATAAAGGAATTGAGCAGGGACAATTCAGGATTGAGAATCCCGAACTGACAGCAATAGCAATTTTTACAGCAATGAAAGGGCTTGAGATCCCATTGTTCTGGCACAAAGTGTCTGATAATCCGGAAATAAGATTTGAAAATATGTTGAATATTCTTTTTTATGGAATTGTTAGGAAAAGTTGAGTGGTTGAGTGGTTGAGTTAGGTGAGTGGGGAAGAAAGAAGAGGAAATGAGGAAATGAGGAAATGAGGAAATGAGGAAATGGGGAAATGAGGAAATGAAGTGAAGAGGTGATTGCCGGTTGATTAGTCGATTAAATTTAAATTTTTATCTTTACTCGAAATTCAAAAAAATCATTCACTAATTTAACTTCCTATGAAAAATCGATTATTGCCGTTAATTGTACTCTTTTTCCTGATTATTTCACCATGTGTAATAGCTCAGAAAATTGATATTCAGGTTGGCACTAAAGCAACTGAATGGGAATTTTTAGATGCAGACAAAAATCCTTTCACCATGGATACATGGAAGGGCATGGTTTTGCAGATCAATTATGTTGATCCTGATGAATCTGATCTTAATGATGAATTCAATGACCTTGTTAAGGTAGCCATTGATGTTGACAGTATTATCTCCAGGGACGATTTTAAAGGTTTCGGTATTGTTGATTGTGCTTCTACATGGAAACCTGATTTTTTAATTCGTGCTATTGCCGGGAAAAAAGCAAAGAAATTTGAAACAACCATTCTTTTCGATTATGATGCCATACTGCGTAACCAGTGGAATCTGGCAAAGGACAGCTATAATGTAATAATCCTGGATAAAAACAGGATATGCAGAGCTATTTACAGGGGTAAAATTGCATCTTCGGAAAACCAGGAGATCATTGATCTGATCGTTAAATTAACTATGGAATAAAGCTAATCCGCCTGGCGGTTACAAACCGCCTGGCGGGTATGGATTAATTATTTTTTGAAAAATCTTTTTTGAAAAATCAGGATAAGTGCTACGCCAACGGTGATAGATGAATCTGCAATATTAAATACAGGGCGGAAGAAAATAAAACTATCACCACCACGGAATGGGATCCATTCGGGAAAAGTGCCTTTTATTATCGGGAAATAGAACATATCAACAACCTGACCATGCAGGAATGAGGAGTATCCGCCTTCTGCAGGAAACATTCCGGCAACATGATAATAGCTATTTGAAAAGATCATGCCATAAAAAGCACTGTCAATAATATTCCCTATTGCTCCTGCCATTATTATTGAAATGGTAATAATAAGACCGGTTGATGCCTTTTGTTTTATCAGATAAGCGAGATACCAGCCAATACCTGCCACTGCTCCAATACGGAAAAGACTCAGGATTATCTTGCCAAATTTGCCGGCAATCTCCATGCCGAATGCCATCCCGTTGTTTTCAATAAAATGAATAATAAACCAGTTTCCCAGAATATGATATTCCTGACCAAGTACCATATGGGTCTTAATCCATATTTTTAATGCCTGATCAAGTAATATGATCAGTAGTATAATCAGGACAGATTTCTTTGCGATAGACATATTTGTTGGTTTAAAAAAATGATTGAAACATGAATGTCTCAATCATTGACAGTGTTAATACACAGGTTCTTATCGACTCTTATTTTTGTCTTTGTTTAGCTTCCATACTAAGTGTTGCATGAGGAACAGCACGAAGTCGTTCCTTTGCAATGAGTTTTCCCGTTTCACGGCAAATCCCGTAGGTTTTATTTTCTATTCTTATTAAAGCTCCCTGCAGGTGCTGAATGAATTTATGTTGTCTTTGTGCCAAACGTCCTGCTTCTTCTTTTGACAGAGTAGCTGCCCCTTCTTCAAGCACCTTAAATGTAGGTGATGTATCTTCAGTATCATTACTTTCCTTATGAGTGATAGCATTTTTTAAGAGTTCATAATCTTTTTTTGCTTTCTCAATCTTAAATAGGATAAGTTCCTTAAATTCAGCCAGTTCCTCGTCTGAATATCTTGTCTTCTTATTCTCGGCCATAATTCAAAAATTTTGGTTAAATATACTATATTTTTTCAAATCTTTAATGTGTAAATGCGTAAATGCGTGAAATGTCAAAAAAACAAATAATTGTCATGCTTTATTAATAGTCATAAGGATGTTATTGTCATCAAATTCCAGATGAATAGCTTTATCGTCTTTCATGTTTTCAACCAGAACAACACTTAAGGCGAGTGTTTGTGTGCCAATATAATCTGCGTATTTTTCAATTGCAGTATTAATGGATACTTGTTTTTGTATCTGAACATGTATCTTGTCTGTTACATTAAAGCCACTCTCTTTCCTTAGATTCTGAATACGATTAATAAACTCACGTGCAATACCTTCTTCTTTTAGTTCACTTGTAACAGTAACATCCAAAGCTACAGTAAGCCGCCCATCGTTAGTAACAAGCCATCCCGGAATATCTTCCGAGATAATCTCCACATCTTTAAGGGTTATCTGAATTGATTTCCCCTCAACATCAAGCTCAAATTTGCCTTCTTTTTCAAGTTCCGCAATATTATCATTACTCATTTTTGCAATTGCAGTAGCAACAAACTTCATTAATTTTCCATACCTGGGTCCCAGAGATTTAAAATCAGGTTTTATTTTCTTTACAAGAATTCCTGATGTGTCAGTAACATATTCAACCTCTTTTACATTTACTTCCGACAGGATCAGGTCTTTAACAGCATCAAATTTTTTCTTAAAATTATTATTCAGCTCCGGGATCATGATCTTATTCAACGGTTGACGTACTTTAATACCTACCTTTCTGCGCAAACCGAGTATCATAGAAGAAACTTTTTGAGCGATATTCATTCTTTCTTCCAGGTTCTTGTTAATCAGGGTAGTATCATATTCCGGGAAGTTTGTGAGGTGGACAGACTCATTGGTATCTTTTCCTGTAGTCTCATTTAGATCCAGGAAAAGCTTATCCATATAAAACGGGGCAATAGGCGCAGCCAAACGTGATACAGTATCAAGGCATGTATAGAGAGTTTGGTATGCGGAAATTTTATCAGTGTCATATTTCCCTCCCCAGTAACGTTTACGATTCAGCCTGACATACCAGTTACTAAGATTTTCCATTACAAAATCCTGAATTGCTCTTCCTGCTTTGGTAGGTTCATAATCTGTATAATACTGATGAACTTCTTTAATAAGACTATTTAGCATGGAAATGATCCACCGGTCAATCTCCGGTCTTTTTTCAACAGGAATATTTTCTTCATTATACCTGAAACCGTCAATATTGGCGTATAAAACAAAGAAGGAATATGTATTATAAAGAGTGCCGAAAAATTTGCGTTTTACTTCATCCAGTCCGGTAAGATCAAATTTAAGATTATCCCATGGTTGGGCGTTTGTGATCATGTACCATCTAAGAGGATCTGAGCCATGCTTTTGAATGGTGTCAAACGGATCAACAGCATTTCCGAGTCTCTTTGACATTTTATTGCCATTTTTATCAAGTACAAGTCCGTTTGAGATTATATTCTTATATGAAACAGAATCAAATAACATCACGGCAATAGCATGTAATGTAAAAAACCATCCGCGTGTCTGATCAACCCCTTCGGCAATAAAATTGGCCGGATAATAATTTTTAAACTCAGGGTCTTTCATAGAAAAGGGATAGTGGTGTTGTGCATAGGGCATAGAACCTGAGTCGAACCATACATCAATAAGATCGGTCTCACGGAACATTTTTTTACCTGATCCGGAAACAAGAAAAATATTATCCACGAAAGGACGGTGAAGATCAAAACCGGAATAATTTTCCGTAGAAAAATCGTTATTTTTATAACCGGCAATCGGATTTTCTTTCATAAATCCTTTTTCTACCGACTTATCTATTTCCTCTTTCAATTCGGATACCGAACCAATACACTTCTCTTCTTTTTTATCTTTTGTCAGCCATACCGGTAAAGGTGTTCCCCAATACCTTGAACGGGAAAGGTTCCAGTCGACCAAATTCTCAAGCCATTTTCCGAACCGTCCTGTACCTGTAACAGCTGGCTTCCAGTTAATGGTTTTATTAAGTTCTATCATCCTTTCTTTAAAAGCAGTAGATTTAACAAACCATGAATCAAGCGGATAATAAAGAACGGGCTTATCTGTTCTCCAGCAATGAGGATAATTATGAACATATTTCTCAATTTTGAAAGCTTTTCCTTCATATTTGAGCCGTACCGCTATATCAATATCAACAGAAGTGTCACTGTAGTCTAAATACTTATCATACTCATTCTTAACAAAGCGCCCGGAAAATTCTTTATAAATTGTAGTATTGACATTATCATGAACGAATTTTTCATCCATATTTTCAACCTTGAAAAATCTTCCTTTCCTGTCAACAAGGGGATTGACCATCCCCTTTTTATCTATGATTGTCAGGGGTGGAATATTGTTTTTGGCAGCCACCTTCATGTCATCTGCACCAAAAGTAGGAGCGATATGAACAATCCCTGTTCCTTCGGTAGTTGTAACGAAATCGCCTGTAACAACCCTGAATGCATTCTCACCCGGATTTACCCATTCGAGCAATTGCTCATACCTGATCCCGTTCAATTTATTACCCTTAAATTCATCAATAACCATATAAGGAATATTTTTATCCCCTTCATTAAAATCTTCAAGTTTCAGATCTTTGTTTTTCTTATCGAAAAAATCATGTAACAGCTCCTTTGCCAGAATAACAGAAACGGGAGCTCCGTTATATGGATTAAATGTTTTTACTTTAACATAATTAATATTCTTTCCTACTGCAAGAGCAGTATTTGACGGAAGGGTCCATGGAGTGGTAGTCCATGCCAGGAAAAACAGATCCTTATTATTATTAGCGAAAAGGAATTCAGATTTTTCATCCATAATCACCCTGAACTGGGACACAATAGTTGTATCCTTAACATCGCGGTAACAACCCGGTTGGTTTAACTCATGACTGCTTAGTCCTGTGCCTGCAGCGGGGGAATAAGGCTGTATAGAATACCCCTTATACAACAATCCCTTGTCGTGCAGTTTTTTCAGCAGGTACCATACCGATTCTATATACTTGTTATCATAAGTAATATAAGGATCATCCATATTGATCCAGTAGCCCATTATCCTGGTAAGATCTTTCCACTGGTCGGTAAATTTCATCACATCATTCCGGCAGGCATCGTTATATTCTTCTACCGATATTTTTTCACTACCGATATCTTCTTTTGTAATTCCAAGTCTTTGTTCAACACTTAGCTCAACAGGCAAACCGTGTGTGTCCCAGCCGGCTTTTCGTTTAACATGGTATCCTTCCATGGTCTTGAACCGGCAGAAGACATCTTTAATAGCACGACTCATAACATGATGAATACCGGGCATACCATTTGCTGATGGAGGTCCTTCAAAAAAGATAAAAGATTTATCCTCTTTCCTGTTATCCAGGCTTTTTTGAAATGCCTTCCGCTTATCCCAAATTTCCAGCATCTCTTTATTGATCTGTGAAAGATTTAACTCCTTATGCTCCGGAAACTTCTTGTTCATCAGGTAACTTTTATTAGACGCTTTAAAAATAATCCACAAATATAGGAAATTCCCTCATTACTCAATTACCTCTTCTCTTCCCCCTCAACTACTCACCTTACTCAACTACTCACCTTTTCTTAAGGTAAAGCTAAAGGTGCTGCCTTTTTTAATTTTGCTGTTCAGACTAACAGTTTGTTTATGTGCTTCAATAATATGTTTTACTATTGCCAGACCAAGACCGGTGCCCCCCAGGTTTCGTGATCTACTGCGATCAACACGGTAAAATCGTTCAAACAAACGGGGGATATCCTGTTTTGCAATTCCAATACCATTATCAGCTATTTCAACCATAATGTTTTCACCTATACCGGTAAAAGAAATTGTTGTAACGCCGTTTTTTTTGCCGTAATTAATTGAATTAAGAACCAGATTATTTAATACCTGGTAAATTCTTTCTCTGTCAGCTTCTACAAATATTGGTTTATGGGAAGAATGTGTATGTTTTAACGTAACATTATATTCTTTTGCCCTGATCTCCTGTGTTTCAAACACCTCTTCCACCAGATGGATAATATTGAACCTTGTAATCTCCAGCTTTAGCTCTCCCGATTCCAGGCTGGAAATAATTCCAAGATCATCAACAATTGAGATCATACGGTTAATGCTTTTTTCTGCACGTTCCAGGTACATACGATTAACATCCGAATCATCAATTCCGCCATCCAGAAGCGTTAAAATATATCCCTGGATATTGAAAATAGGGGTTTTTAATTCATGTGAAACATTACCAAGATATTCCTTTCGGTATTTTTCCATTTGTTTTAAATGGGTTATTTCCTGCTTCCTGTCTTTTGTCCAGTCAATAACATCGCTCTCTGCCGGGGAAATGGTGTCTTTCTGATTTTTTTTTCTTGAGAAAAAGTTTTTCATGGTTAATGAGTGAATGCGTAAATGATTAAATGAAATTGTTTTATTTTGTGTAAATTTAAATAATATGAATAAGCATCCTGAGAAAAAAATGGTAAAATTTTTACATGACCACCATGTATTGACACTTGCAACATCGCAAAAAAACCAACCATGGTGTGCAAATTGTTTTTATGTTTATCTTGAGGATGAAAATTGTTTTGTGTTTACATCTGATTATGATACGAAACATATACGTGATATTCAAGAGCAGAATATGGTTGCAGGGTCTGTTGTTTTGGAAACACATATTATTGGTAAAATACAGGGTATACAATTCAGGGGGAAGATTTACAAAGCTGAAAATGAAATACTGAAAAAGTCAAAAAAGGCATATCTGAAAAAATTCCCTGTTGCAATGTTAATGGAAACTACCCTTTGGGTTGTCAGACTTACATATTTGAAGATGACGGATAATCGATTGGGATTTGGGAAGAAGATTGTATGGGAAGGTGAAGAGGTTTGAGGTTTGAAGAGGTTTGAGGTTTGAGGTTTGAAAAGGTTTGAGATTAAAATCTAAATAAAAAATGATACTTATAACGGGAGCAACGGGTCTGGTAGGAAGTCATCTGGTTTATGAGCTACTTAAGAAGGAAGAAAAAATCAAAGCCCTGAAGCGGCAATCAAGTGATACAGGTCAGGTATTAAAAACATTTGGATATTACACAGATGAGCCTGAAAAGCTTTTTTCGCGAATTGAATGGGTTGAGGGGGACGTATCAGACAGAGAGAGTCTGGAGATGGCTTTTGAAAATATTGACAGGGTTTATCATACTGCGGCAATAATATCGATGGATAGTGCCGATAGTACTGAAATGGAAAAAACAAATGTTGAGGGTACAACAAATATTGTGAATCTATGCCTTGAAAAGAAGATAAGTAAACTTTGTTATGTTAGTTCTGTGGCAGCTATCGGTAATAAAACTGCTCCAAAAAAAATAACATATAGCTCAACAAAATTCAATGCTGAGATGGAGGTCTGGCGGGGAATAGCTGAAGGGCTGGAGGCTGTTATTGTAAATCCGTCAATAATCATTGGTCCGGGAGTCAGGGGGACCGGAAGCATGGCTATGTTTGATGTAATAGCAAAAGGATTAAAGTTTTATACACATGGAATTACCGGGTATGTCGATGTCAGAGATGTTGTAAAAGCAATGATAGTTCTAATGGATAGCGAAATAAGTGGAGAAAGATTTATTCTGAATTCTGAGAACCTGTCGTATAAGGAAATATTCGGAATGATCGCTCAGGCACTAAATAAACCTGCACCTAATATTTCTGCTAACCTGTTTATGACAGGTCTGGCGTGGCGACTGGATTATCTGAAAAGCAAGCTTACAGGAGCGACTCACAGGATAACAAAAGAGACAGCTGAAATAGCTCACAGGGAGACTTTTTATTCAAATGAGAAGGTAAGGGAAGCAGTGGGGATGGAGTTTAGGTTGATACGG
>JAGGXD010000272.1 GCA_021163295.1 Bacteroidales bacterium | reverse complement strand
GATAAAACGAAGCATCAATCCTTATCCCATTACTTCCGACTTTTGTATTCCTTGCTTCATTGATCATTAACTCATAGATACCCTCACTATCAATTTCTTTAGCAAAAAACATTTTCTTCAACCACTCCAATGCACCTGAAGCAATCCATTGTACTCCCATATTATATAAACCAGGCAATGGATCAAACTCTGTTGTTACTCCACTTTTCAGCACTTTATCTGATGTATCAATATTAGATGTTCTTACCATCAAAATCTCCCATGTTCCGGAACTCAGGACAGGCGTATTTTCTGGAGCACCTGAGCCAAAAATAGCAAACTGTGTATCATGACCGGCTGCCACAACGGGGATTCCTGCCGGAATACCAGTTTCTATTGATGCCTGGTGAGTAATCTTTCCAATTACATTACCAGGTTCAACCATTTTAGGAAAAATATTTTCTGAAATTCCAATTGAGTTCAGTATCTCAGAGGAGAACGATCTCTTTCGCAAATCTGTAAGCATTGAAGTTCCTGCCATTGAACTATCAGTTACCATTTCACCCGTAAGGAAGCAGAGAAAGATTGAAGGGATAAAAATAAAGTATTCCATCTGGTCAACAATCGCGGGCCGGTTCTCTTTCAGCCAGATAAGTTTATTTATTGTATTAAAATTAAAAGGCTGAATTCCATTAATACTATAAAGTTGTTCCAGGGAAATATACTTACTGATATTCTGCATTACAGGTTCAGTCCTCGGGCATTGCCAGGAAATTACCGGATAAAGCATCTTGCCGGATTTATTATAAGGCGCCCCATCAACACCAAAAGCAGTAACAGTAATACCGGCAATATCTTCCAGGTTAATTTTTTCAAGCACTTTGCCTGTAGTGGTTCTGAATTTATTCCATATCTCATCAACATTCCATATCCTATAATTCTTATTTTCAGGATCGGGCTGTGTATTGTTGGGCATTGAATATGATGCAAGGATCTCTCCTTTCTCACTAATAGCAATTGTCCTGACATTAGTAGCACCACAATCAAGAACAAGGATGATTTTTTGTTTCATATTACTGGTTACTGGTTAGCCATACAAAGGACCATAATTTTCACATGCTCTGAAATCGGCTCCTTCCGGATTTTTTGTACCGAACAAACCCCAGGCAGCCGGTCGGAATATGCGATTTGCTTTAACATTATGCATATTAACAGGGATCCTGAGCATAGAAGCAAGTGTAATAAGCTTATCACCAATATGCCCATAGCTGATAGCTCCGTGATTTGCACCCCAGTTTGCCATAACCGAATAAACATCGGTAAAGGCACCTTCACCGGTCAGTTCAGGCACAAACCAGGTTGTTGGCCAGGTTGGACTTGTCCGCTCATCCAGTATCCGGTGAACTTCTCTGTCTAATATAACTGTATATCCTTCAGCTATCTGCAATACAGGACCTATTCCTTTAACAATATTTACCCGGCACATTGTAACCGGCATTTCAGCTTCTGTAGTAAAATTAGAAGAAAATCCACCCCCTCTGAAATATTCCTGGTCGGCAGGACTCCACACAGTAGAATCCAGGCAAGCCCGAACATCTTCATCGCTAATATCCCAAAAAGGTTTCATAGCAGGATAATCGCCATATCTCATTTTTCCGGTAGCATCCAGGGTCGTTGAACCCGAATTAATTAAATGAATGATTCCGCCGGATGCTTTTCCGGTAAGCTCTTTACCTGTAACACGTTTAACTGCATCCGGACTCCAAAAGGTTCTTACATCAGAGAATATCTGGGCTGTATCTGTCAGAAGGTTTCCAAAAGCCATAGAAACCCCGTTAAGAGTATCATTTTCTGTGGCTACAAGAAATGGTTGCCTTATCCCGTTCCAATCGAAAGAGGAATTAAGGATAGCCTCCATAAAATCACCATTAGGAGAATGGTCTGTCCACTGGCGTTGCCCCTGGAAGCCAGAGATCAAAGCGTTAAATCCGGCAGCTTCTTCACCAAAGCCGGCTTCAGCCAGTTTTGGATTACCTATCATCATATCACGCGCTATCATGGTCATTTTTACAACGGTCTCCCACTCGTAATCCTTTCTTTCACGTGTAACTTGATTCTCAGGCTTATTCAGATCATCTCCCTCTTTGCAATTTTCTTTCACCCAATTAATAGCCTTTTCATATTCTTTTTCATCATATATCTTCCTTTCTATACGCCGTATAAATTCACTCATATCCACCGATTCGGTTCTCATTCCCAGATAATCGGCAAAAAATGCATGATCGATAGCAGATCCGGCGATCCCCATTGATACAGATCCCATTGAGAGGTATGACTTATTCCTCATTTCAGCAACTGCAAGTCCTGCCTTGGCAAACTTCATCAGTTTTTCGCTGACATCATCAGGTATTGAATTATCATCACTATCCTGAACATCACGACCATAAATACCGAATGCAGGCAGACCTTTCTGTGCATAACCGGCAAGAGTAGCAGCAAGGTAAACTGCTCCGGGACGTTCCGTTCCGTTAAAACCCCATACAGCTTTAGGTATCAGGGGGTCATTATCCATCACCTCAGTACCGTAACACCAGCATGGAGTAACAGTAATAGAAACACCTACACCCTTACGGGAAAATTTTTCAGCACACTGAACTGCTTCAGCAACTCTCCCGATAGTTGTATCTGCTATGATACATTCAACCGGTAAACCATTCGGATGTCTGATATTATCAGTAATTAACCTTGCTACCGATTTAGCCATATTCATTGTTTGGTCTTCAAGTGCCTCTCTTACTCCCTGTCTCCTTCCGTCAATAACAGGTCTTATCCCAATAGCAGGAAGACTGCCAACCAGTCTTTGAACAGGTGTATTCATTTTAAACTTTTCTGATGTTCCCATGATGCTTATATATGTTTTATTTAAAAATATTAATGCTAATAAAAGTAAAATTTTTAAGGATAATAAAGGATTTCATTGGAATACTGGAATATTGGAAAAACGGAATACCGGTTAAGTAAATTTTTATAAAAAAACATATTTTGTAGTTTATTTGGTTTTAAAACAAAAATAGGTTTTTTTTATTGGTTAAGCAATTGGTTTAACCAACAGACAAATTTTATTATTACATTTGGAACATTTGGAAAATAAGGTGTATTAGTTTAGTTTTATGCTTCTCTATTTTAAAAAATTTAATATGGCAGATAAAATGAATAATTCAAAAATTGACAGGAGAAACTTTGTTAAAGTAGCAGCTCTTTCCGGAATAGGTATTTCACTAGCTCCGAAATTAACTTTCGGATCAAGCTTATTTTCCGAAAAAGCACGCATTGGATTTATCGGAGTTGGAGGTCGTGGGCGCAGTCATTTACGTAATTTGCTAAACCGTGATGATGTAATTATACCTGCTTTCTGCGATATCGATCCTGTAGCAAACGAAAAAGCACAGGAAATGATTGTAAAAGCAGGTCATGAAAAAGCTGATGTTTATGATAAAAACGAACATGCATTTGAGCAGATGCTTGAAAGAGAGGATCTTGATGGTGTAATTATTTCAACACCATGGCTATGGCACACAAAAATGACTATTGCAACAATGAAAGCCGGAAAATATGCCGGGGTTGAAGTATCAGCTGCAAACACTCTTCAGGAATGCTGGGATCTTGTTAATACTTTTGAGGAAACAGGAGTTCCCTGCATGATAATGGAAAATGTATGTTACCGACGTGATGTTATGGCAGTTTTAAACATGGTAAGGCAGGGAGTTTTTGGAGAGCCTGTTCATGCCCGTTGCGGATACAGGCATGATCTGAGAGGTGTAAAATTCAATCCTGGTGTAAATTTCGGAGAAGGTTCAAACGGCGAAGCACGGTGGCGCACACAACACTCAATTAAAAGAAACGGAGATCTCTATCCAACACACGGTGTAGGTCCTGTTGCTACATGGCTGAATATTAACAGAGGTAACAGGTTTGTTTCCCTCACTTCACATGCAACTAAGTCACGCGGATTACACGATTATATCGTAAATCACCCTGAAGGAGGAAAGGATCATCCAAATGCAAAAATCAAATTTGAGCTTGGCGATGTTGTGACTACACAAATAAATACTGCCAATGGAGAAACAATACTGGTAACTCATGACACAAACCTGCCCCGCCCCTATTCTCTTAACTTTGAACTACAGGGGACAAAAGGACTTACAGATTTCGACTATAACACAAAAAGAATTTACATTGAGGGCAAGAGTAAACCACACCAATGGGATGATATGCAACCTTGGCTTGAAAAATACGACCATCCACTCTGGAAACGTTATGGTGAATTTGCAGCCGGATCGGGACACGGAGGTATGGATTTCTTTGTGGATAATGCTTTTATTGAATCAGTAAAAAGAAAAGTTAAGCCACCATTAGATGCATATGACGCTGCTGCCTGGAGTGCTATTTCTCCGTTGTCAGAGAGATCAATTACAAATGGCGGGGAACCACAGGATTTTCCTGACTTTACGCGTGGTCGCTGGATTTCAAATAAACCAATCTTTGCTGTAAACAGTGACGAATATTAATATTATTACTAACCCCAAATTACCCATATTTCAGGGTTTTTATCATTTTTTAAAATTATGGAATTAGGCAATTTAGACTGGACTATTGTTGGAATATTTTTTGTAATTGTACTTTCAATTGGCTGGATAGCTTCAAAAACAGCCGGGAAAAGCTCACTCGATTTCTTCCTCGGCGGAAGAGGTATGCCATGGTGGCTGCTTGGAATTTCTATGGTAGCCTGCACTTTCTCTGCCGATACACCTAATCTCGTTACCGGTATGGTAAGAGAAAATGGAGTTGCAAAAAACTGGGCGTGGTGGGCATTCCTGATTACAGGTATGGTAACTGTATTTATCTATGCTAAATTATGGCGCCGTTTAAATGTAATTACCGACCTGGGGTTTTATGAAAAGCGATACAGCGGAAAAGCTGCATCATTCCTAAGGGGTTTCAGGTCTATTTACCTGGGGTTCTTTTTTAATATACTGATAATGGGTACAGTAACTCTTGCTGCCATTAAAATAGGTGCCGTAATGCTTGGTCTTAAACCCTGGGTTACAGTTATTGGAGCATCAGTTGTAGTTGTACTTTATTCATCACTTGGTGGATTAAAAGGAGTAATATGGGCCGACTTTTTTCAATATGGTATCGCAATGTTCGGAGCAGTTTTAGCAGCAGTTGTTGCAGTAAACCAACCCGAAGTTGGCGGACTTGCAAATATGTTACACCATCCTGCTCTCCAGGAAAAACTCAGTTTTGTTCCCGATTTTTCTGATCCTTCAGTGTATATCCCATTACTTATTATTCCAATTGCTGTCCAATGGTGGGCAGTGTGGTACCCGGGAGCAGAACCCGGTGGTGGCGGATATATCGCCCAAAGAATGCTTGCTGCAAAAAACGAAAAAAATGCTATTGGAGCTACTATGCTCTTTAATTTTGCGCATTATGCATTGAGGCCATGGCCTTGGATTATTGTTGCCCTGGCTTCAATCATCATTTATCCTGACCTTGCATCAATTAAAGCACAGTTTCCTGAAATAGCTGATCAATACCTGAAAGATGACGTAGCATACCCTGTGATGCTTTCCAAACTTGGCCCCGGATGGTTAGGTCTGGTTGTAGCATCAATTATTGCTGCATATATGTCAACTATTGGCACTCACCTTAACTGGGGTTCATCATACATTGTAAACGATTTCTATAAAAGGTTTGTAAGACCTGATGCCCCTGAAAAAGAACTTGTACTTATGGGCAGAATATCAACCATTTCATTAATGGTACTGGCAGGGCTTGTATCGTTATTATTCCTTGAAGATGCGACCCAGGCATTTAATATTTTGCTATTGTCAGGGGCGGGATCAGGTTTGATATATCTTCTTCGCTGGTTCTGGTGGCGGATAAATGCATGGACTGAAATTTTTGCAATGATTGCTGCTACTACCCTTGCTATTATACTGGTCTTTTTCATAAATGATTTGCACCTGGCTGAGACATTTGAACATATTTATCCTCTTCCTGCCGATTATCACGAGATGGGCGCTAAAGCATTATCCGGTACAGTTTTTCCAATTAAACTTCTTATTGCACTTATTGGCACTACAATTTCATGGATCCTTGGTATGATTTTCACAAGACCGGAAACAACAGAAACACTTCGCAGCTTCTATCGTCTTACAAGACCGGGTGGACCGGGATGGAAAAAAGTGGTTGAAGAAGCCAGAAAAGATGGAAACCCCGTTGACGAGCAAGACAAAGGACTGGCATGGGAAATGCCTGTGCAAATACTAATGGTTTTTGTCGGTATAATAAGTATTTATTCTTCCCTTTTCTCTATCGGTAGTTTTGTTTACCTGAAACCAGGTCAGGGAGCAATTCTTGCAGTAATAGCAGTGGCAGGTATTATATTTCTGTTTAAGTCTTTTGGTAAGTTAAGAGCAAATTAAAGAAAGAAGTCATTGAAGAAGAATGAATAAACAAACATCACTATCCACATTTCTGTTCCCATTCTTGCTTTTTGGTCTAACCCAAACATCCTGTAAGGAGCAGATATATCATACCGGTTTTGATGAACCTGAAGATCCTGTTGTTCATGATCTCACTGAATGGCAAAATATTACAGCCGGACTTCATTCATCTTTTGGAAGTACAAATAAACGCTATTCATACCACTCAGTACCTTTAATCCAAAAAGTAAATAAATATATCTGTACCGGGTGGAAAGGAGAACGTATAAATTTAATATTCTTGTTATGGTCATCTGAATATCAGGAAAATATCAGTATTTCACCAGGCCCTTTATTCGGCAGCGATAATAATTTTATCGATTCATCCAGAATCACTATCCATCCTCTCCGTTATGTCCTGACCGATGAGTTTCTGTCAGGTTGTGGGAACCGAAGTCCTGACACAATACCGTCAAGCATTGTGCCCGACATGTTAGAGAATAACCGGATTTTTAATCTGATTCCTCAATCTGTAAGACCGGTATGGGTTACTATTGATATTCCACAAAACATAAAAAACGATATTTACACCGGAATAATAAATATCAAATCAGGGGAAAATAATTCACAATCACTCAGTATAGAACTGGCAGTAATTAACCAAACCCTTCCCGATCCATCTGAATGGAACTTTCACCTTGACCTCTGGCAAAATCCATTTGCCATAGCACGGTTTCATAAAGTTGAACCATGGTCTCAGGAACATATTGACATCCTTAGGTCATACCTTACAATGCTGGCTGAAGCCGGTCAGAAATGCATTACCACCAGCATTGTTCACCAGCCATGGGGTAGCCAGACTTATGATCCGTTCAGTTCAATGATACGGTGGATAAAAAACAGCACAGGAACCTGGATGTTTGATTTTTCTATATTCGACCAATATGTGGAACTTGCAATGGAATGTGGAATTACCAGACAAATTAATTGCTATTCCATGGTACCATGGGGAAATCAGATACAATATTTCGATGAGGATTCTGCCAATTATGTAACCTTTACTGTAAAACCCGGTACTCCCGGATATGAAGCAATATGGAAGCCCTTCCTTCATCAATTCAGTTATCACCTGGAACAAATGGGATGGCTTGAAAAAACAACTATTGCTATGGATGAACGTGGTTTGGAAGATATGAAAAACACTATCCGGTTAATTCAGACCACAGCTCCCGGGATAGGAATAACGCTGGCTGGTAAATATCATTCTGAGATACAAAATTATATTCATGATCTTTGCCTGTTTATAAAGCCTCTCACTGAATTAAAATATATACAGGAAAGGACAGAAAAGGATAAGATCACAACCTTTTATACTAGCTGTGCAAAACCAGAACATCCGAATAATTTCACATTCTCTCCGCCTGCTGAACAAACATGGCTGGGATGGTATACTGCTGCGCAAGGTTATTCAGGTTACCTTCGCTGGGCTTATAATTCATGGCCCGAAAATCCTTTGAAAGATTCAAGATTTCGTTCCTGGCCTGCAGGTGATACTTACCAGGTATATCCCGGACCAAAAAGTTCGGTACGTTTTGAAAAACTCCGTGAAGGAATTCAGGATTATGAAAAGATCAGGATCATTAAAAAAGCTTTGAATCAATATCCGGAAACAGGCCCCATAAGGCAAAAATTTGACAAGACATTAGAAATGTTTTCATTGAAGAACTTGTCTGACAAACCAGCATCCTATTGGGTAGATCAGGGACAAGAAATGCTTGAGGAGATATCCACAGTCGCAGTCTACAATTAACAGTCCACAATCAGCAGTCTGCAATTAGCAATCTATAGTCGGGAAGAAAGCAAACTAAAATTTGTTTGACTTTATGGACTGATATTAAATTGTCCTGTCTTTAAATTGTCGACTGTTGACCGAAGATTGCTGACTTAAAAATGCAAAGTTTAATGAAATTAGATAAATTATGCATTTCAAATTCAGACACTAAATAGCTGCCATTTCATAGTTTGTCATTTTATTTGTATTTTGATGTCTGATTTTTATATCTTTCGGTTTAACCACGTTAGAGTTTCATAAAGCATGAATTCAAAGCAACGTGTATTAACAGCTATTAATCACCGGCAACCGGATAAGGTTCCGGTTGACCTGGGTGCCACTCCAAGTTCCGGTATTTCTACAATTGCACATTATAACCTTAAAAAACATCTGAATATAAACAATAAGCCGGTAAGGGTATATGATGTAGTTCAACAACTTGCTGAACCTGAATGGGAAATTATTGAAGCAGGTTTCGAAATCCTTAATCCTGTTCAAACAAATACAAGGGATATGGATCCGGCAACACTTAAGAAAGAATTTGGCAGAGATATTACTTTCTGGGGCGGTGGTGTGGATACTGCCACTGTTCTTAATAATGGAACAACAGAAGAAGTTCGTAAGCATGTATTAAAACGTCTTGAAATATTCTCGAAAGGTGGTGGATATGTTTTCAATACTATTCATAATATTCTGCCCGATGTCCCACCTGAAAATATTATTACAATGTTCAAAGCAATCGAAGAATTTAATTCATAAATAAAAATGCAACTATGAAAAAAGTGATTTTTCTTTGGATCGTCTCAATTACACTTTCATTCACAGGCATAGGTCAGCAAATCTATGGTGGTGGTGAAGACAACCCTGATCTGAAAACCAACCAGGAAACATTGAATCAATGGCAGGACCTTAAATTTGGTATGTTTATTCATTGGGGACCTGTGAGTTTACGCGGGACTGAAATTGGATGGTCAAGAGGACCAATAATTCCTATTGTCGAATATGACCAGCTTTATAACGAATTTAACCCTTCTCTTTTCAATGCCAAAGAGTGGGTGAAAACCGCGAAAGAGGCAGGCATGAAATACCTGGTAATCACAACCAAACACCATGATGGCTTCTGCTTATGGGATAGCAAATACACCCAATATGATATTGCATCAACCCCATATGGAAAAGATGTGTTAAAAGCATTATCTGATGAATGTAAGAAACAGGGAATCTGGTTTGGAACTTATTATTCAATACTCGACTGGCATCACCCTGAATATACAACCAGGTATGGTGGCGATCCTCGTCCTGTTGAAAATTCTGATATGAGTAAATATATTGAATATATGTATGGTCAGGTTAAGGAACTGATTAAAGATTACAACACCCGCATTTTATGGTTCGATGGTGAATGGGAAAATTCCTGGAATCATAAGGAAGGGATGAAACTTTATCAATTCTGTCGTGAACAAAATGATGATCTGCTTATCAATAATCGGGTTGACAAAGGTAGAAAAGGTATGCAGGGTATGTTTGCTGCCAATTTTGCCGGTGATTTTGGAACTCCGGAACAAAGAGTCGGAACTTTTGAGCCTGATATTCCATGGGAATCCTGTATTACAATCGGTACCCAATGGGCATGGAAACCAAACGATCATATTAAATCATCGCAGGAATGTATCCATACACTTATCAGCACAGCCGGGGGAAATGGTAATTTGTTACTAAATGTCAGCCCGATGATGGATGGACGGATAGAACAAAGACAGGTTAATATTCTTAAAGAGGTTGGAGGCTGGCTAAATGAATTTGGTGAGTCTGTCTATGGTACCCGGGGTGGTCCATATAAACCGGAACACTGGATTGCTTCAACACACAGGGAAAACAGAATATATATTCACCTGATGAAATGGCCATCATGCGAATTGGTATTGCCAAAACCATCAAGAAATAAAATTCTTACAGTATCTGTTTTCAAGGGTAATCCTTTAAAATATGAAATAAAAGGGGAAAATATAATAATTCAACTACCTGAAAATCCACCAAATATTTTGAGTTCAATTCTTGTGTTGGAACTAAAAAAACCGGCATCGGATATTTCCCCGATGATTGTACCGGATAATAAAGCCATTGGACCGGACCCCAATCTCCTGACACTTAGATATCCAGCTAGTAATCAATATGGACAGGGTAATCAGAAAATACTTGTTAATAATATAAAAGGAAGTTTAATTCATACTGATGGGCAATGGTTAGGGTTTGAAGCAAATGATTTCGAGGTGGTCATTGACCTGAAAACAAAGCGCTCTATAAAAAATATTAATGTGGGATTTCTGCAAAAACAAGATTCACGAATATTTCTGCCCCAATCTGTTAGCTTTTTACAATCTGAAGATGGCAAGATGTTTAAATTAATTAAAACAATAGGTTCGGATAATACTATTCAGGACGGGATTGTTAAGAGGAATGATTATTACATTAAAACTGAAGATTTAACTACAAGATATATAAAAATAAGTGCAAAAAATCCCAGGTTATGTCCTTCATGGCATAGAGGAGCAGGTAAAAATGCCTGGATTTTTGTAGATGAGGTTACTATCGATTAAAAATGTTGAAAAACAAGAAAATAAAAAATTTCATTACTTTTTTTCAAATATAATTTGTTTTGTAAATAAAAATATTATACTTTTGTAATTAATATTATATTGTAATCATTACATTTATTAATATCTCATTTTTCATCAAATAAATTTATACATAAAAATTCTAAAGAAATGGAAAAATTAGAAGAAACAAAAGGAATGCCTTTATTAGGCGATGATTTCCCGCAAATGACAGTTCAGACAACTCATGGAATTAAAAATTTACCTGAAGATTACAAAGGTAAGTGGTTTGTATTATTCAGCCATCCTGCTGATTTTACTCCTGTTTGTACTACTGAATTTGTTGCTTTTCAAAAAAGGTATGACAAATTCAAAGAATTAAACTGTGAATTAATTGGACTCAGTGTAGACCAGGTTTTTTCACATATTAAGTGGGAAGAATGGATAAAGGATAATATGAATGTAGAAATACAATTTCCAATAATTGCAGATACAGGGAAAGTTGCAGAAACTCTTGGTATTATTCATCCGGGAAAAGGCACAAATACTGTTAGAGCTGTATTTATCGTTGACTCCAATGCTAAGATCAGAATTATGCTTTACTATCCGCAAGAATTAGGTAGAAATATGGATGAAATTTTAAGGGTGGTTAAAGCAATGCAAATATCTGATAAAAATAAAGTTGCCATGCCTGCAAACTGGCCGGATAATGAATTAATAAACGACCGCGTAATCATACCTCCTGCTACTGATGTAAAAACTGCACAAGAGAGACTTCAAAAAGCAAAAGAAGGAGAATTTGAATGTTATGACTGGTGGCTTTGTCACAAAAAATTATAAAACTTAATATAGGAGGAAAAAATTATGACAAAAAGAACAGAATTATACAAATGTGAAATATGCGGTAACATTATAGAAATCAAACATGCAGGAGCGACCGCTTTGGTTTGCTGTGGTGAAAAAATGAAGTTACTTAAAGAAAATACAACTGACGCCGCAACCGAAAAACACGTACCTGTTATTAAAAAGCTAGAAGATGGATATAAAATCTTAGTTGGGGAAGTCGAACATCCAATGACCGAAAAACATTATATCGAATGGATTGAACTAATTACTGAAAATGAAGTTTACACAAAATTCTTAAAGCCAGGTGAGAAACCTGAAGCAATTTTCATAACCAAATCAGATAATATTATTGCAAGAGCTTACTGTAACTTGCATGGAAACTGGAAAAATAATTTTTAAAATCAGGAGAACAAGGAAAATGTTAAATCCAAGATTAGAAAAAGAATTAAACGAACAAATTAATGCTGAATACTGGTCGGCATACCTTTATTTATCAATGGCTGCCTATTTTGAAAATAAGAATTTGCCAGGGTTTGCAAATTGGATGAAAGTTCAATATCAGGAAGAAATTTCGCATGTACTTAAATTTTTTAACTATGTAAATGAACGAGGTGGAAGAGTTTTATTAAAACCCATTAATGCTGTGAAAACTGAATGGGAAGATGAAACTGAAGTCTTTGAAGATACTTTAATACATGAGCGAAAAGTTACAGGATTAATAAATAATCTTACAAATATTTCTCTTGAGGAAAAAGATCACGCTACACATAATATGTTGCAATGGTATGTTGCAGAACAAGTTGAAGAGGAATCCGGCGTAGATGAAATATTACAGCAATTAAAGATGTTGGAAGGAAACAAACATGGATTATTAATGCTCGACAGAGAATTAAAACAAAGAACATTTATTGATGAGACAATTAAACAATAAATAAGGTTCATCCTTCCCAGTATTCAAACAGTATCCCATATTATCCTTAATAACTTTAAAAAGTTATATTTTATGAGTTTATCAGTAAAATATTTAGGACTGGATCTTAAAAATCCAATTATTATTGGAAGTTCAGGATTGACAAATTCTGTAGAAAAAATTATAAATCTTGAAAAATATGGGGCAGGTGCAGTCGTTCTCAAATCTCTTTTTGAAGAACAGATTCTTATGGAAATGGGGGGAATTGAAAACCAGGACTACAATGATTATCCCGAAGCACATGATTATGCTCGCTATTACACAAAGGAGAAAAGTACAAGTGATTATTTAAATTTAGTAGAACGGGCTAAAGAATCTGTTAAAATTCCGGTTATTGCAAGTATCAATTGTGTTGATAGTAAGGAGTGGAGTTCCTTCGCCAAAAAAATTGAAAATTCCGGAGCAGATGCACTTGAAATTAATGTTTCAATGTTGCCTTCAGATATAAATGTAAGTAGTATAGATAATGAAAAAAAATATTTTGAAATTATTTCAGAAGTTAGAAAGAATATCAAAATACCAGTTGCTTTAAAAATGAGTAGTTATTCAGCCGGCTTAGCTCAGTTAATTCAAAAAATAAGCTGGACAAAAAATATAGATGCCTTTGTACTGTTTAATCGATATTATAACCCTGATATTGATTTAGATAAAATGAAAATTGTATCCTCAAATATATTAAGTTCTCCTGTCGAAATCGCAATCTCTTTAAGATGGATAACTTTATTAAGTAATAAAATAAAATTGCCATTAATTGCTTCAACAGGAATTCATAACAGCGAAGGAGTTATAAAACAAATACTTGCCGGAGCACAGGCAGTTCAAATAGTTTCAACTGTTTATAAAAACGGCAACCAATATATTGGCGAAATAATTACCGGATTAGAAAATTGGATGAATAAAAACGATTATAGCGCTTTGGCTGATTTTAGAGGTTTATTGAGTTATGATAAAACAAAGGACACTGCTTCATTTGAACGTATACAATTTATGAAGTATTATTCAAATATTAATTAACAAATTTTAATTATTATGAACTCACTACAAGGAACAAAAACAGAACAAAATTTATTAAAATCATTTGCCGGAGAATCCCAGGCAAGAATGCGTTATGATTATTTTTCCAAACAGGCAAAAAAAGATGGCTATGAGCAAATCTCTGCAATATTTGCTGAAACAGCATTAAATGAAAAAGAACATGCCAAAAGGTTTTTTAAATTCCTGGAAGGCAGACCTGTAGAGATTACAGCTACTTATCCTGCCGGAAAGATTGGGACCACCTCTGAAAATCTAAAAGCTGCAGCAATGGGAGAAAATGAAGAGTGGACAGAATTGTATCCTGAATTTGCAAAAATTGCAGATGAAGAAGGATTCAATGAAATTGCAACTGCGTATCGAATGATTGCCAAGGTAGAAAAAGCTCATGAAGAGAGGTATTCCAAATTGTTCACTAATCTTGAAGAAGGGAAAGTATTCGAAAGGAATGGTAAAATAATTTGGAAATGTCGTAATTGCGGATATCTGCACGAAGGAACAAAAGCTCCTGAAACTTGTCCTGCCTGCTTGCGCCCACAAGCATATTTCGAGTTGAAAGAAAATAATTATTAACACAATAACTTCATTTTATTATTTGTAATTTAAAATTTAAACATTATGAAAAAGTATGAATGTACAGTATGTGGTTATATTTATGATCCTGAAACAGGTGATCCTGATGGAGGAATAGCACCCGGAACAGCTTTTGAAGATATCCCTGATGATTGGGTTTGTCCCGAATGTGGCGTTGGTAAAGAGGATTTTGAAGTTATTGAAGAATAACACAAAATCTATTACGTAACTAAAAAGCTATACAATTATGAATGAATTTAAATCTATTGACGATGCTTTGGATTTTGCTATTCAATCGGAACAAGGTGCAGTTGATTTTTACACAAATCTGGCTGCCGGCTCTAAAAATCAAGCAATGCGTGAAGTTTTTATTCAATTTGCAAAAGAAGAAATGGGGCATAAAAAACGTCTCCAAAATATTAAAAGGGAAGAAACATTTGAGTTTTCTGACGAGAAGGTATTTGATTTACAAATTGGTGATTATCTTATTGATGTAGAACCTACCAACGACATGACCTATCAGGAGGCATTAATTCTGGCCATGAAAAGAGAGAAATCGGCATTTAAACTGTACTCAGACCTGGCTGGTATTGCTCCAAATAATGATTTAAGAAAAACTTTTCTGGCATTGGCTCAGGAAGAAGCAAAACACAAATTACGTTTCGAAATAGAATATGATGATAATATTCTAAAAGAGAATTAATTAACATAAGTTACAGGTTATGAGTACGAGTTACGAATTATGGGATATGAAATCATTGACACATATCATCAAATTATAAAGGATATTCATAAACGGATATTCGAATTTAAATCTGTTTGGAATGAAGCCGATGAGAAAAGGTTATTTCAGGAACTTGCTTTTTGTCTGTTAACACCACAATCTAAAGCTGTAAATGCATGGGAGACAGTAAAAAAACTTACTGAAAATAAAAAACTATTTAAAGCTAATATAAGTTCAATTTCAAATGATTTGAATTTAGTGAGATTTAAAAACAATAAAGCCTCTTACCTGGTTGAGGCCAGGGAAAGGTTTTTTAATAATTCCAAAGGGATAAGAGAAACCTTATCAGAGTTTACATCAGTTTGTGAAAAAAGAAAATGGTTAAATATTAACATAAAAGGCTATGGGTTAAAAGAATCAAGTCATTTCTTGCGGAATATTGGATTTGTTGAAGACATTGCAATATTAGACAGACATATTTTGAGAAATTTGAAAAGATTCAATGTGATTTCCGAAATTCCAAAATCTATTCCTG
>JAGGXD010000087.1 GCA_021163295.1 Bacteroidales bacterium | reverse complement strand
ATGCTGTTTGGATTAACAAACCATCGCCGAATGAAAGTGATTCGATGATAGTTTAAATTATTGATGGGTGTGTCTCATTTTCATTGACACGTTCCGCTGGCGGCCTTGGCGGCTTCTACCATTTCTTTTGCAAGTGATAAACTACCGTTGTGGTTGACACCTGCCTCTGCCATTATGAAGATTTTATTTTCCATAATATCCTTTAGTCAACCACAGGTTTAGTTACCGAATATTCTTGAATATCTTCTCTAATTCTTATGCCAGAATCAATTACTGCATTTTCTCCGATTTTAAGATATTGATTGATAGTGGAATTACTTCCTATGAAACATTTTGAGCCAATTTCGACGCCGCCATTTATAATTACGCCTGTTGAAATGTGGCAGTGGTCCCCAATTTTTGCGTCATGTTCGATGAGGGCCTTTGTGTTTATAATGCAATTTTTACCTATTCGGACTCCTGCATTTATGAGTGCATGGTGTAAGATAATTGTTCCTTCTCTTATATAAGAGTGCACAGATACATAGGCGAGAGGAGAAATAATAACGGGGAAAACTGCACCCAAGTGCACAAGATGATCAAAAAGCATTATTCTCTTATTGGATACACCAATCTGACCAATAGTTATCAGAAAATTCCGATATTCTTTTACTAGTGCAGGAAGGTCATCGTCAGTTGCAACAATTTCATAACCGAGAATCTTCTCATGCAACTTTTCCCTTTTATCTACGATCCCGGCAATCTGGTATTTTCCTTCCTGTTCAATTACATCAATGCAGGACTTGCAATGCCCTCCACCACCGATAATAATTAACTTTTCTTTCATGTCGTTACACTGCTCGGAATACAAACAAGCCTATCTTCCAGCCATCGAGCATTCTTAAGTTCGTCCCTCAGACAATGTGAATACATTGTTAGATCAGGCATTAAGGTCCAGAGAGGTCTGGTCATAACTCCGTTTGCGTTCGAATACTCCAAAAATGCATTTCGTTTTTTGCGATCTGCTAGTACAATCGCATTCAACCAGTAATTGGACCGGCACAACTCAGGCTCAGAAATGAAAGGAATTTCAATAGAATCAAAGAACTCTTTATATTGATCAGCCAGTTTCCGCTTTTTTTCGATAAATCCAAGCAGCTGTTCCATCTGTGCACACCCAAGAGCGGCATTTATGTTAGGTAGCCTGTAGTTGAATCCTGTTTGGTCATGAACAAATTCCCATGGGTGAGGAACTTTGGCTGTTGTACTCAGGTGCTTTGCTTTAGCTCCTAATTCATCGTCGTCGGTGAGAATCATACCCCCACCACCCGTTGTTATGGTCTTGTTCCCATTGAAACTTAGAATCCCGAGTCTGCCGAATGTGCCGGTATGTTTCCCTTCGAACAGGCTCCCAATGGACTCGGCAGCATCTTCCACGAATGCAACACGGTATCTGTTACACAGGAATTGTATCCTGTCTATATGCACGGGATGGCCGAATACGTGCATTGGCAGACAGGCGGAAACCTTTCTCCCAGTTGTTTTATTATATGTATACCCGTCATCCTTTTGGATGCACTGCTGGTTGAGAAAGGCCTCTAGGGCCTTCGGGCTGAGGCCGAGTGTTTCGCAGTCACTGTCCAGAAAAACAGGGTGTGCGCCACAGTAGGTGATGACATTTGCTGTTGCCACAAAGGTTACTGCCTGTGTAATAATTTCATCATCCCTTTGAACGCCGGCCAGCAGAAGCGCAAGATGGAGAGCTGCTGTACCATTCACTGTTGCCACTGCATGTTTCGCCCCAGTGTATTCACGTACCATAATTTCAAATTGATCAACATATTTGCCTACACTGGAGACGAAGGTTGAGTCAACACATTCGAGCATATATTTTTTTTCGTTTCCGGCAAAAACAGGTGCATGCAAAGGGATTTTCCCATTGTGCGTTTTATAGATATCTTTGATAAAGGATACGATCTTGTCGAACATTGGAATGAATTCTTTGGTCAAATATTATATATTTCTGACTTATAATTTATTATATTTTCTGGATTGGTAAACCACTCTACTGTTTCTTTAAGTCCCCTTATAAACCCGTCTTTTCCTCCATAGTCTGGTTCCCATCCGGTTAGCTTTTTTATTTTGCTATTATCTGCCCTCAATCTTTCGACTTCGCTCTTTTCAGGACGTATCCGCTGGTCTTCAGCTTTAATTTTAATACTTACATCCATTATTTCTGCAATGAGTTGTGCGGTATCAACAATTGAAATCTCACAATTGCTTCCGATGTTGATCACTTCTCCGATACAGTTATCAGAATCTGCCACTGCAACGAATCCACGCACAGTATCAGTTATAAAAGTAAAATCCCGTGTTGGATGAAGTGATCCGAGTTTTATTTTTCTCTTACCGCTTGCAATTTGAGTAATAATTGTCGGTATTACGGCTCTTGCAGACTGCCGGGGACCGTAGGTGTTAAATGGCCGTATAATAACTACAGGGGTTTCAAATGAGTGGTAGAAGGACATGGCTATTTTATCCGCACCGATTTTTGTTGCAGAATAAGGAGATTGTACCTGAAGGGGGTGATCTTCTGTGATTGGAACAAATCGCGCGGTACCGTACACCTCACTTGTGGAAGTATGGATCACCTTTTCTATCCCCAGTTCGCGCGCTGCCTGGACAACATTGAGTGTGCCTTTAATATTGGTATCAACATATGTATCGGGCGAGTGGTAGGAATATGGAATTCCTATTAAAGCGGCAAGGTGAATGACAACATTGCACCCCTTCATTGCTTTCCTTAGACCATGGGGGTCACGGATATCACCGGCAAACACATCAAGAGAATCTCTTATATCTTTCTTACTGTAATCAAGCCAGCCCCACGAGTTAAAGGAGTTGTAGTGGACAAAAGCCCTGACATTATACCCCTCGCGAATTAATAATTCTGTAAGATGCGAACCGATGAACCCTCCCGCGCCTGTAACTAAAACTTTATTCATGATTATTCGTATCCTTGAAATGTCTATTATAAATAGTTTGAGCCTTTTCGTAATCCTTGATGCGCCCTATATCAAGCCAGTATTTTTTAATTTCATATTTTGCCACCGGAATCTTTTTTTCAATCATTGTGGTAATCAGTTCGTCCATATTGAAGTATTCATTATATGGAAGTAGATCAAATATGTCGGGATTCATGACATATATTCCTGCAAGAATATATGTGACAAGATCAGGCTTTTCCTCGATACCAGTGACATAGTCATCCTCAAAGAATATGTTGCCGAAGGAGAAGGGGGTGATTTCCTTTTTAATAGCGATAGTTAGCAATTTGCTTTTTTCCAGAGCAAATCTGTAGAATTCTTGAAAATTCGCGAGGGTGAGAATATCACCGTTCATGACGAGAAACGGCTTGGTCAGTTGATCTTTCAGAAGAGTGAGCGGTCCAACCGTACCCAGTGGTTTTTCTTCCTTGCTTATGGTCAATTCTACTCCAAACCTGGAACCGTTACCGAAAAATCTTTCAATATACTCTGCCTTATAATTAGTTGCCAAGAATATCTCACTAAATCCATGCTGCTTGAGTCGTTCGATCTGAATTTCCAGGATGGCCTTTTCTCCAATTGGTAACAGGGGTTTGGGAATGACCTCCGTAAATGGTCGTAAGCGCATTCCCAAACCGCCAGCCAGTATTACTGCTTTCATCAACTTATCCTTTTCGGAACATATTTAGCCTGAATTATCTCTGGAGTCATTTGCAGGTCTGTGGGTTGGGGGCAGCCCTTTCCAATCTTTCATTAGTTCCCATAGGTTCCAAAGCTGAGGTCGTCCTTCCTGCCATGAAATGAAATACCTTTCCACAGCACTGTTACAGTTTTGAGCCAACACATCAATAGATCCATATTCTTCACTTGGAAAATCAGTGCCCACAATAACCCCTTTGAGAGATGATTCAATGGGTAGTCCTATGGAATCACCATCATTTACTATTACAACTAATCTATATTCATGTTCATCACGGTAGTCCATTAGTTTCAAGAAGAAATATTCGTGGAAATACTTATCTAATTGCATCTCTAACGCTTTATTAACACCATGTTCGATTATATTTTTGCATTCAATTTTCCTTGCTCTAACAAAACTTTCCAAATTATACTGATACTCCACTCTTCCAGCAAATTTCTTATTCGTTTCAAATGTGGACTTAAATTGTTCTTCCAGTTTCTTTCTATCGAAAATTAGACAAACGCCTGTATGTCTCCTTCCATATTGCGACCACATCCTTGACCTTGCCCAGCCTACACGGTAATCATCCTGCCCATAAGGAGGAATTGCATTTTTTTTGAAGTTCATCTCTTCATTATTCCATCCACAAAAGCCAAGTATCATAGAATTATTTTTAATAGAGTTATCAAAAACACTAAGAGCTTCTTTATGATTTTCATAACAAATCGATTGTTCACTCCCAATAAAATCAAAATTCCACTGTTTAGATTCTCGCGGGTCATTAGTTGATACAAGGGAGCTAAAATTAATCTGTTTATCATCCAAAATAGATATTGCGTTCTTCTTGCAAGTATAGTGACATACAGTATCTTTATCAAACATTACATAACCCCTCAGATTTAAAACATAGCCCACAAACTCCACGGTCAGCTTAACAGCAGCAATAGCATGTTCTATAATTCCTTCGATTTCACTTAGTGGGTCAGAAATGCACAGAAATGGGGTCAGCCCTTCCCAATCGAACCTTTTCCAATCATCCGTCTTAATGAAAATGTTAGGTGATATAACTCATTAACAGTGCTTGAATTTATATTCTTTATTAGTTTCTTCAGGACCATAAGTCACCAATTGTCAATGCAGCTATGCCATGAAGCTTTTGTCCGGGTTTGAGACCTCGCAATAAGATAAAAAAGAAACAGGCTACTTTTACGTTCCGGGTATACGATCCTGATTTGCATGTCCCCGTGCTAAATCGGATTATGTCCCCGTGAAGCTCAGACTCCTTTTCATTCTCAAATAGCGAAAGGGTTTTCGATAAGAATGCCTTAGATTTTCTGGCCATGGTTCAAATCTTCGGTAAGGATTTTGTCAACTTTTGCTCGACAGGCTGCTGATATGATCAGTGCATCCCAGAAAGATAAAAGGTGTCTTTCTTCGATCTCGGATGCCAGGAGCACGGTATCGGGTTCGTTTACCTCGATATGCCATGATAAATAATTCTCAATAATCCCCCTGGCGCATGCCTGAGAGAGCGGGGTTTTTATTTTTCTCGTAATGTTAATATAAAATTCCTGCAATACCTGTGTGCTCATAACGCCGTTTTCGTTTTCCCATAATTCTTCAATGGCAGAAGCGGCAATATCGTGCCGTGACCCTGCATCCAGATCATGGGCATAAATTAATAT
>JAGGXD010000064.1 GCA_021163295.1 Bacteroidales bacterium | reverse complement strand
TGGTTTTTCTTTGGATTTCAGAATAATTTTGTACAGAATTTGAATTTGTGACGGTCAGATCCTTGCCGGTTTGTAATTCATTATTATTTGGGTTAATAATTGTAATAAAACTGTGAAAATAATTTATTGGAGGAAAATTACGCATCCACTTTGTATAAGCCCTGATGTAATAAAGTCCTGTTGGAGTAGCTTCAGGTATTTCGATATATCCCCACGTTCCATGTTCGTTTAGTAAGTATTTGCCTTGTGCAACAGGTGTATTTGTCTGGTTGATAATTTCGACATAAAGTATTTTGCTCCAGTTTGTTGCTTTTAAAAGGGGATAGCTAAGGTTAAAAGCCCTAAAAAATACCATTTCGTTCGCGGCATAAATATTCCGGTCGGTAAACAACTGGAAATTTTCCTTAAAGACAGGTGATTTTAACAGTACCGGATCATTAATTAACGACTGTGCATTTGTCCATAACTGTGCCTGGGAGGCAATAAAAACAGCAATAATATAGATAATATTTTTTTTCACTTTATGTCCTTTATTTATTCCCAGAAATCGGGTCTTTCAGTTGTTCCACCACCATTCCTACAATCGAAACAGGTGCCATAACCTACTCCGTAAGGCAGTCCTGTTCCCATTGGATTAAGTGATATAAGATAAACCGGGTATATTGTATACATGCTCAGTTGCCTTTCATGTTCAATACCTCTGAGATAGCAATTTGGACCCCAAATTCTAAAATCAAATGGTTCAGAGACAAAAATGCGTTTTTCGGGTACAGAAGAAACGTCAAAAAACCCTAACACCACTTCTTCAGGATCATTTATATTGGAAATATTTCCTTGAATTTGTACAGGCTGGGTTTCATATAATCCGCCTCTTTCCTGGCTCTGCTCTTGTACCTGAAGCCAATAATCATATGCCGTATTGCTCAAAGAATATTGTTTTACAAGAAGGCTATATTTTATTTTCAACCTGTTGGTCTGGTTAGAGACATAATGTAATGGAAATTTATTGATAGTATTACTGGTTGAATGCCGGGTTGTGAAAGTATATATTTTACGAATTGGTTCCGTACTCCAGCAGCGGAAAAGAAAAAAGGGATCGTTAACAGGAAGTACTAAGGTACCATCCCAATAATATTGAATCCTATACGCTGCTTCATACTCCCATGTTTCTTCAAGTTCCCAACGGTAATTCCTGGCAAAATCACCGGGTGCGTTAAGATCAAGATAGAACTGGATGCCATTCAAGGGCTTGTCAGGGTCATCAGTTTCCCTGGTCTCTATTTCGTAATAAATACTATCAAAAAGTGGGCTGGGAGATAACAGTTCATTAAAACCCGACTCATATATATTCCCGTCAGCAGTTATAACTTTTACTTTATATTGAGTGCCAATATTCAAAAAATCTTTGGGTAACCACTGCCTGTACACTCCGGAGTCACTTTCATAGAAATCGAAAGTATTTCCAAAGTTATCAACCACTTCAACCTGACAGTCCGGTTCGGGAATTTTATGAGGATCATTATATGGTGCAGAGCGTGAAATATAAATAAAATGATCACCTTCCTTATCAGTAATTTGTCCTTCTATTACAAGTGATTCCTCACTTTTATCAATCTGTGGTGTAAACGGTTCAATACACCCTGCTAACGTAAAAAAAATGAATATAGGTATAATTATGTTCTTACTCACTGGCATAATTTCCAAATTTAAAATTCCACGAAAGAGTAACTATCTGGGTTCCGAAAATAGACATCTTATACCCGTTAGTTTTTGCCCCTTCTGATTTAAAATAAACTGAATATGCATTTTTCCTTCCGGTAAGATTATAAATGTTTACCATCCAGAAACTGTGGATGATTTTCTTTGATTTGAGGTTTCCTTCCAGGTTTATAGAAAGGTCTATTCTGAAATAGTCAGGTATGCGGTATTTATTCCGTGAAGAATAATTTAAGATTTCCTGTCCGTTAATATAATAAACCGAAACAGGATAAGTAACAGGTCTGCCTGTATTATATATCATATTAGACGAAAGACTTAACCTGCGGTTTACCCTGTAATTTGCTATCAGATTTACCGCGTGCGGCTTAGAATAATTTGCCGGATAGCGGTTTCCATTGTTAATTTTCTCCCAAGGATAAGTTCCGTCGACAAGCACATTAGATTTAGAATAACAATATGAAAACCAGCCGTTTAGTTTGCCTGCTTTTTTCTCTACCATCAGTTCAATACCATATGCATTTTGAGTTCCCTGTAAAACATCGTCTTCAATGCGCGGGCTATAAACAAAATCAGCACCATCTTTATATTCCACAACGTTTTTAGTTCGTTTGTAATAGGTTTCTATTGATGTTCTGAGTCCTGTCCTGGGAAAATCTTTATAAAAACCGGCTGACACCTGATCGGAATAAGGAGGATTTATATGGTAATCACATAATTTCCATTGATCAACAGGTGAGATGGCAATTGTATTGCTAAGCATAAAAAGATATTGTCTGTTCCGGTTGTAGGAGACCTTTAAGGAACTACTGGTGCCGGTACTCAGGTTTAAAGCAGCCCTGAGTTCCGGACCGGAATATGTTTTTATTATTTCTCCGGCGGAAAACAGAGAAGTATCTCTTATATTCTCACTGTTTTTAGGTGCTCCCTGGTTATATTTAAAGACTTCATCAGGCCCCAGAAAACTGTATAAGCTATACCGGATTCCGCCATAGAAAGTGAGTCGTTCTGAGATTTTGAGTTTATCACTAAAATAAATCACACCTTCAATCCCATTTTCATTACCCAGGTGAACCGGAAGCCTGTCTGATCCCGGTCCGAAAGGCACAACATCACCCCGTTCAAGGTCATAATAAATTAAACTTCCACCAAAAGAAATTATGTTCTTTTGATCAGGAACCCAATGCAGATCAGATTTCAGTTCATAATGACCAATTTTATATTCATGCTGGTATGCTGAAAAAGAATATTCCTTGTTTATGGTGTTGAATAAATAATTCCCAAAAACAGCAGCAAAGTCAGATGAAAGCGCGGATGAAATACGGCGTTGCCAGATTAAGGATCCCCCCGAGTTGGAATAATCATAAGTATTAAGACCTGCCAGGTCAAAATTGTCAGAAGAAGAATACCCGAATATTTTGAACAGGTTATTTCCATTTGGTTCTATATTGATATTGGTTGAGAGATCGTAAAAAGAAGCCTTACTGTTTCTTAAATTGGAATTTTGAATTTTTGATAACAACCAATCGGAATATGTTGACCTTGCGCTTACAACAAAGGAACTATGTTCTTTTGTTAATGGTCCTTCCAATGCAATATGGCCTGTAATCGGGCTGATTCCTCCACGGCCGGTAAACTTGTTTTTATTTCCCTGTCTGGTGGAAATATCGAAAAACGAGGCTAATCTTCCGCCATATTCAACAGGGATATTGCTTTTATACAGACTGAAATCTTTAACAATATCAGGACTGAATGAGGAAAAGAATCCAAACAAGTGAGACGTATTGTAAACCGGAATTTTGTTGATATAAAACATGTTCTGATCGGCAGGACTTCCGCGTACATTAAATCCTGACGAACCCTCTCCTACAGTTTGAATCCCGGGCAACATTTGCGCTACTTTTAATAAGTCTCTTTCACCAAGCACTACCGGTATTTCTTTAATCGACTTTATATTTAACCTTTCATACCCCATTTGCATGCCACGTACATTATGAAAACGATCAGCTTTAATAACCACCTCATTTATCGGAATCATCGTTTTTTCCATACTAATATTCAGTTGTCCGTCAGAATAAACCTCCAAAAAATAACCTGCCTCTTTCATTCCCATACAATTAAACACTGCGCTGTATTTACCAGGTTTCAAAACCAGGCTAAAATGTCCGTCAACATCAGTTACAGAGCCTGTTTTTAATTCTTCGATATAAATAGTTGCACCAATTAAAGCCTCTCCGTTTTCTGTGTTCTTGATTTTTCCGTTAATTATTGCCTGATTAGCAGATATATTTTCTTTATCACCAATAATAATAGTCTCGATTATTTTTGCTTTTTGTCCTTTAAAATATTTTTCACGAATATCCTCAGCTCTATTATTATCATGGGAATTGTTGTCTCTATTGTTTTGTTCAAAGAAGATTTCCTCCGGAAGATCAGTAACAAGAAGACCGGGGGTTAAAAAAACATTTCTTTTATTATCTATATAAAAGCTCAATCCGGTTTCTGCAAGATTACTCTGCAATACACTGGCAAGGGATAAACTATCCCCTTTTGCTGTAATAGTTATATCGGAGATCCATTCCTGCCGGTAGAAGAAATGAACATCTTTTTTACTCTCAATATCGCTAATAAACCGGTCGAAAGGAATGTCCTGATACTCCCCTGAAAAAATGATATCATCGCCCAAAGCCTGATGGGAAAGGAAAAAGGAGAAAAACAATAATATGAATGTAATTCTATACATTACATGGTTTCAGTTAATTGATTGCAAAATTCAAGCAAATGCCTAATGTTGCTATCAGACTCATTTTTCAGCCTGATTTTATTTTTTCTGATAAATTGTTTTATTTCTTTTTGATATTGTACGGGAAATAGTTTCCGGAATTTTCTTCTATTCCTGAAACTATAAGGTTTACCGTTTTTTACTAAAAAAGATTCCTTTTTCTGATTGCTAAAATTGAATGCACTCAAAGTTGAGTAATTCAGAATTTTTTCCCAGTAGTAAAGACAATATGTTTTACCTGATGTTACTACCTGATAGAACCTTGTGCCGGTTTCGGAAAAGGAATATTTGCGGAAAAGCTTGCCATCTATTTTAAATTCATGAATATCTTCATTTTTTAGGAGGATTTGATCTGTCCCCCCGGAAAAAGGACTATATTGTAAAATTATATTCTGATTATATATTTCGTATTTAAGATACACATCCTGATATTCCCTGTTGGCAATCACCAGGGAGCCTTTGTAGAACTGGTCTTCTCCGAAAAACGGATGTCCTTCTATATCTGAATACAAATAGAGGTATTTAACACCATTTATCAGATTGTAATCAGGTCCGTATGACAGATCAAAGTAATTTTTCCACCTGTATAAAGTTGAATCATTAATAGTTTGCGCCTGAGTTTTAGCAGCACCCGAATAGAAACAGGCAAACAGTAAAAGGGAATATTTTAAGCAACGAATTCTCAAAATTGTATGAATTATAAGGATTCAGTATATAAGCGCCCGAATTTAATAATTATTGATGATTTTTTATTCAGGTAAATAACTATTTTTGACATAAACAAGCAGGAAATTAATATACGAAAAACAGTGTATTAATGTAAATAATATTTAACGTATAACATATAATACTTAGAACTATGAAAAATATGCCAGAAGTAAAAACCGGAATAGTAGCCGTGAGCCGTGATTGTTTCCCTGTTGAACTGTCTGAAAAGAGAAGAGAAAATGTTGTTAAAGCCTGCGGAGAAAAGAAAGTACCTGTGACAGAGATCAATAAAATTGTTGAAAATGAAAATGATATACCAGCGGCTCTTCTTGAACTAGAGAAGAATAAGGTTAACACTCTGGTTATTTATCTTGGTAATTTCGGACCTGAAGGCCCCCTGTCAATGCTTGCACAGAAATTTAACGGTCCGGTTATGTTTGTTGCAGCAGCTGAAGAAACAGGGAAAGATCTCTATGGTGGCAGAGGTGATGCGTTTTGTGGACTACTGAGTGCTTCTTATAATGCAGGACTGAGGAGTATAAAACCATATATGCCCGAATATCCTGTTGGAAGACCAGAGGAAATTGCAGAAATGATCGGAGAGTTTATTCCTGTTGCAAGAATAATCCTTGGAATAAAGAAGCTGAAGATTTTTACATTCGGACCAAGACCATTTGATTTTAATACATTGCATGCTCCGGTCAAGCCCTTGATGGATATCGGTGTGGAGGTCATGGAAAATAGTGAGCTTGATCTGTATGAACTGTTTAACAAGGCAAAGAATAATCCTGAAGTGCCCGGGGTGTTAAAGGATATGGAAAAGGAGCTTGGCTCAGGTAATAAATATCCCGGGATACTTCCGAAACTGGCACAATATGAAGTGGCTCTTACCGGATTTATGAATAAAAATCTCGGTGTTTCTGAATTTGGGGTTTTTGCTAATAAATGCTGGCCTGCATTTCAGACAAGTTTTGGATTTGTGCCTTGCTATGTGAATTCCAGGCTGGCTGCGAGAGGAATCCCGGTTGCCTGCGAAGCAGATATATATGGCGCTTTAAGTGAATATATGCTCACCTGTGCAACCGATTTTCCTGTAACTATTCTGGATGTTAACAATACTGTACCCTTGGATATGTACGAGAAAGCAAAAGAAACGATTGGGGACTATACACATAACGATCTTTTTATGGGATTTCACTGCGGGAATACCTGCTCATCATGTATGGCAAACTTTGAGATGAAATATCAACTTATTATGCACAGATTGCTGGAACCCGATAAAAAACCGGATATCACAAGGGGAACAATTGAGGGAACAATCGGGGCAGGGGATATGACCCTTTTCCGTTTTCAGAGTACACCTGAAAATGAACTGAAAGTGTATGTGGCAGAAGGAGAGGTGCTTGATATGGATCCGAAAACATTCGGCAGTACCGGGATAATTGCTATAAAAGAGATGGGGAGATTTTACAGACATGTACTATTGGAAAAGAAATTTCCGCATCATGCAGGTGTTGGATTCAAGCATGCAGGGAAAGCTCTCTATTCCGCATCCCGGCTTTTGGGAGTTAATGATGTTTCATTTAATCTTCCCAAAGGGATGTATTACCCCACTGAAAATCCCTTTTAATGAATTGCTTAAACTATACGTATGTTAGAAAAACTAAAAGAGTCAGTATATAAAGAAAATATTAACCTGGTGAAACACGGGTTGGTTATTTTTACCTGGGGCAATGTAAGTGCGTTTGACAGGGAAAAGGGATTAATGGTTATTAAACCAAGCGGGATCCCTTTCAATGAAATGAAACCTGGGCAAATGGTAGTTGTCGATAAAAAAGGAAATGTTGTTGAAGGCACATTGAATCCTTCTTCCGACACTGCTACACATCTTATTCTTTATAAAAACTTCCCCGGTATCAGCGCTGTTGTTCATACTCATTCCGAATGGGCTACATCCTGGGCTCAGGCAGGGAAAGATATCCCTGTTCTGGGAACCCCGCATGCAGATTATTTCTATGGCGATATTCCATGTACGCGGAAACTGACTAAAAAGGAAATTGAAGGAGATTATGAATTGGAAACAGGAAATGTGATTGTTGAGACGTTCAAAAAGATTGATCCAATGCGTATTCCGGGCGTTCTTGTTCATAGTCATGGACCGTTTATATGGGGTATTAATCCGGAGAATGCTTTAGAAAATGCTGTTGTGCTTGAACAGATAGCAAAAGTGGCTTTTAATACTTTATTAATAGAGAAAAATCCGGAATTTGACAAAAAGCTTCTGGATAAACATTTTTTCAGGAAACATGGTGAAGATGCATACTATGGTCAGAAGAAAATTAAAAATTAAAAATTAAAAATTAAAAAGTGAAGAGGGAAAAGGTGAAGACCCAGCACCCAGCACCTAGTACCCAGAACCCAGCATTTTAGGCACGTATATTATTTTAAAATCAATAATCAAATGAATAATAAGTATGTAATAGGTATTGATTATGGCACCGATTCAGTACGCTCAGTTATTATTGATACTTCAAACGGGAATGAAATTTCATCTTCAGTATATGGGTATCTGCGGTGGAAAGATGGGAAATACTGTGATCCGGAAAAAAACCGGTTCCGTCAGCACCCTGCTGACTATATCGAAGGACTGGAAAAAACTGTAAGAGAGGCGTTAGAGAATGCACCGGAAGCGGTTGCCCGTAATATTGTTGCTATTTCGGTTGATACTACAGGATCTACACCTGTTGCTGTAAATAAGGAAGGTAAACCTTTATCGTTGACAAAAGAGTTTGAGAATAATCCCAACGCGATGTTTGTACTCTGGAAAGATCATACTGCCGTGAAAGAAGCAGAAGAGATAAATAAACTTGCTCATACATGGGATGGGATAGATTACACAAAATATGAAGGAGGTATTTATTCGTCCGAATGGTTTTGGGCAAAAATACTTCATGTTCTGCGGGAGGATAAAAATGTCAGGGAAAATGCCTTCTCATGGGTTGAGCATTGTGATTGGATACCGGCTTTGCTTACCGGAGACACAAATCCACTTACTATTAAAAGAAGTCGCTGCGCTGCGGGTCATAAAGCAATGTGGCATAATGATTTTGATGGTCTCCCTTCCGGGGAATTTTTAACTAAGCTTGATCCCCTGTTAAAAGGTTTGCGGGGAAGACTCTACCGGGAAACCTGTACCTGTGACATTGAAGCAGGTAAATTATCGGATGAGTGGGCGGATCGTCTGGGATTAAGCAAAGAAGTTTTAGTTGGTGTGGGTGCATTTGATGCCCATTTGGGAGCAGTTGGAGGAGAAATCAAACCCGGCTATTTGAGTAAAGTAATGGGAACATCAACATGTGATATGATGGTATCACCTTCTGAGCAAAAAAGTTCAGGATTGATAAAAGGTATCTGCGGACAGGTTGAAGGATCAATTATTCCCGGCATGCTGGGTATGGAGGCCGGTCAGTCAGCATTTGGAGATGTATATGCCTGGTTTAAGAAAGTTCTATTATGGCCGGTTGAAAATGCATTGACAGAGAGTGAATTGGTGGATGCAGATACGAAGGAGAAATTAATAGATGAGATATCTGGCAAAATCATTCCTGAACTATCACGGCAGGCAGAAAAAATTCCGGTTGATGAATCAGGGATAATAGCTTTAGACTGGTTGAACGGACGCAGAACACCGGATGCAAACCAGAATTTGAAAGGTGCCATAACCGGCTTAAATCTGGGTTCCGATGCTCCGAAAATTTTCAGGGCACTGGTTGAAGCAACTGCCTTTGGAGCAAAAAAGATAGCAGACAGGTTTGTTTCAGAAGGAGTTGAAATAAAGGGAGTTATTGCTCTTGGAGGGGTGGCGAAAAAATCTCCGTTTGTGATGCAGGTTGTGGCAGATGTAATGAATATGCCAATAAAAGTAGCACGGGCTGAACAAACATGCGCACTTGGCTCTGCTATGGCTGCATCAGTTGTGGGTGGTGTTTACAGCAGGCTGGAAGAAGCACAGGAAGCTATGGGAAGTGGATTTGAATCGGAGTATGTCCCGGATCCTGAGAAAACAAAGAAATACGAAATCCTGTACAACAAATACTCAAAACTGGGTGAATTTACAGAGCATAATTTCTAAACATCACCTCATCACCTCATCACCACATCACCTCTTTTCCCTTTATTCATATAATTTCAGAAATTCATAACTGTTTCCTGACCAGTCCAGGAAGCGAATAAAATCCTTATAATCAATTACTAACGAGGCAGTATTGATATTAGGATGGAAAGAGATAGTTTGTGCTTTTTGAAGATTGTGATCAATAAACAAATGCACATGATTTTCCTCGTCATTAACCAGTCCGAAAGGAGAAACCGATCCCTGTTCAACACCAAGATATTTTTTTAATCGTCGAGTTGAAGCGAATGACAACTTGCCCTGTTTTAATCTTTTTTCCAGGTCGTGAATGTCAAGTTGCTGCTCAAAGTTAAGAATAACCAGGTAATGCTTGTTCCCCTTATGGTTTCTGAAAAATATGTTTTTACAATGAGTTGTCTCAATATTTTTCCAGTATCTCCTGGCTTCATTGATTGTGGGAACCGGGGGATGTTCATGATAATTGAATTTGATATTCAGTTCATCAAGTATTTCGTAAAGCTTTTTTTGCCCATTCATATGTAGTTTGTTTTTACGAAATAAGTATTAAAATTTTAAGATAATGACGGATCAAATTGAACGTTATTTCACAAAGATAATAAGAACATAGCTTATCTGAAAAGACAAAATATTCTTTTTTCGAACGCATTGGTCGAAAAGTCAAAAAAACAGACTAACAATCAGCGTAATTAACAGGCAGTGGATCAGCGGCATACGGATTGCCTGAATTTATGGAATAAAAAAATGAAGATCTGGTCGAACATGTTTTGCTATTTTTTAATATTGTAATATCTTTAACGTTCATAAATCAAAAAAATTAATCATGCGAAAATTTACCTTAAACTTGTTAATTTTGTTTCTGGCAGCTTCTTATAGCTTTGCCGGAGGTATTGTTACAAACACAAACCAGAGTTCTGCCTGGGTCAGACTTCTTGTCCGGGATGCAACTACTGAAATTGATGCAGTATATTTTAATCCCGCAGGACTGACCAAACTAAATGACGGATTCCATTTTTCCATTAGTAATCAGTATATTACGCAGGGGAAGGAAATCCTTAATAATTATTCTTTTCTAAATGACGGATTGTATAAAGGAGATGTAAAAGCTCCGATCTTTCCTGATGTATATGCTGCCTACAAAACCGGAAATGTAGTTTTTTCACTTGGATTTAATCCTATTGGAGGAGGAGGTGGAGCTACTTTCGATCGTGGATTGCCCTCATTTGAAATGGGAATTTCCGATCTTGTTCCCGGACTGCAAGCTTTAGGGCAGCCTGTTACAGCGTATAACCTGAACACATTCTTTGAAGGCACCTCTGTTTATTTTGGACTACAGGCAGGTGTATCAATTGCATTGAGTGATGAATTCTCATTTTTTGTTGGTGGCCGCTATATAAGTGCAAATAATACTTATAATGGCTATCTTAAAGATGTTTCGATTACACTTGGTGGCACTGTCACACCGGCAAATACATTTTTTACTGGCCTTGCAACTCAACTAACCTCATTGGCTGGAGTAGCTGGCAGTTTGCAACCTCTTATTGATGGTGGAGGTGGTGTGCTTGATCTTGCTACAGCTCAAGTTTTAGGGTTTTTAACAGCAGAAGATGTTGCAGGTATTACTGCTGGATTTACACAGATTAATCCAGCAATTGATCCAAGTACGTTAGATATTAATACTATTCAGTCATACTATGCTGCAGCAACCCCTACGTTCCAGGCTAAAGCTGCTGAATCATCTGCCAAAGCTGCTTTACTAAGCGACCAGGAAGCTGATGTGAAACAAAAAGGTTGGGGATTAACTACAATCATTGGATTTAACTATTCTCCTTCCGATGAATTTAACATTGGTTTTAAATATGAGTCAGCAACCAGGATTGAGCTTAAAAACGAAACGGCAAAAGACTTTACAGTTGGTTATACTGCAACCGGTGTTCCTATTACGATGTTTCCCGATGGTGAAATAATCCGTGCTGATATGCCTGCAATGGTTTCACTGGGATTTGATTACCAAATATTTTCAAAACTTTCAGTAACATCCGGGGTTCACTATTACTTTGACAAATCTGTAAATTATGGCAGATCAGTTAACGGAGTAGCAGTGAAGAATGAGGATGTTATTGATAATAATTACTGGGAGGTTGGAATCGGATTGGAATATGCACTTACCGATAAGTTTTTTGTTAGTGGCGGTTACCTGAGTGCAAACTCAGGAGTTAATGAAGATTATCATACAGATCTGAGTTATAGTCTGAGTTCGAATACTTTTGGTGGTGGACTCAAATATGCTCTGTCAGAGAAAATGGCATTTAATCTGGGAGTTGGTTATACAATTTATGATGATGAAGGTTCGAGAGTATTCAATCATGCCCTTAGCGGTGCAATGGACCAGGCAGTTACAGAATCATATACCAAAAGCAACCTGTTTATAGGTGTTGGTTTCGATTTTAGTTTCTAAAAGATATCTACTCTTTAAGAAAAAAGCCTTCCTGACTTGATCAGGAAGGCTTTTTTTTGTTCTGATGTTAATCTGTAGGCGGAGTTTCAATAAATTGAAAAGGAATATCAAGTAATTCACTCATTTCTTCTCCTGCATATTTCATATCTTCATCATCCGTTTCAAAATGCCACAAAATCCTGATTATATGACCTTTTTTGTGAAATCTGACCAATTCACCCATGACATCATATAGGAACTTAGCCGATGATGAATTAAAATAATTCATTTTAAGATTTAAATTCAGGGGATGTTTTTTGTTGAATATAATAACTTTTCTGTCCAGCACCTCCTTTTCAAACTTAATTAACCAGTTTATCATAGGGTAGTAAAACTCGCGGACATTCTCAGGTCTTGAGTTACCTGATATTTCATAATTGTCATTATATGGGTCAAATATTATCCCGGGGGTTTTCTCTGTTGCTCCAATTATTAGAGGTTCCATATTTTATGCCTGGTATGTTTTAGAAGTATAAATATATGAATTTTTCAATAAAAAAACAATCATAATAAAAGTTGAAATTGCATCACTCATGTCTGAGAGAATCTGCCGGATTTGCTTTGGATGCTCTGTACGTTCTGTAACTTACAGTTATCATTGCAATAACCAGTGCAACCAGGGAAGCAATAAAAAATGTTAATACTCCGGGGTTGATTCTAAATGCGAAGTTCTGTAACCAGTTTTTCGTAAAGAAATATGCTGCAGGCCAGGAAATAAGGGTTGATACAGACATTAATATAATTATTTCTCTTGACAGCAGTAGTAAAATAACAGGAACAGAAGCTCCCATAACTTTCCTGATACCGATTTCTTTTGTTCTTTGTTCAGCTGTATATGAAGCTAACCCGAATAATCCAAGACAGGAAACAAGAATAGCGATTATAGCAAAAATGGAAAAAATAATTCCTGTTTTTCTGTCATCATCATATTTTGATGCTAATTCATCTTCAAGGAATGAATATTCCAGGGGTTGGTCTTTCACAAAAGTATCCCATTGTTTCTGAACAAGATTTATTGATTCCTGGTAGTTTTCAGGATGGATCTTTAAACCGATGAATTGACCAAATTCGTTTCTGTTATAATGTATTACTAAGGGTTTAATTGTTTGATGAAGGGATTGATAATGAAAATCTTTTACTACCCCAATTATCTGCAATGGAAGATCAGTGTTATCGGGACCTCCGCCAAGCAGCATAACTTTCTTGTTTAGAGGATCCTCGAAACCGAGCGCTTTTACTGCAGCTTCATTAAGAATAACTGCTGTTGAATCATCTGCCCTGTCTCTGGAAAACCACCGCCCTCTATTAATTTTCAGGTTAAGCACTTCATGATATTTATCATCAACATTAGTTATATTAATAGACCGTATATCGTCAGCTGTACTACCTTCCGGCTTGTAGGCTGTATTCCCCATAATTGACCCCGGGAAAAAATTGGTTAGAGTGACAGATTCAATACCGGAATTTTTTTCAAGTTCTTGTATAAATGTTTCTCTTTGATCCTGAAGAGCATAAGCCCTCTGGATTATTAAAAGATTTTCTTTATCATAACCAAGATCTTTATTCTGGATAAAATTCATTTGCCGGTAAACAACAATAGTAGAAATAATAAGGAATATAGCTATAGAGAATTGAATAACTACAAGAATACTTCTTAACCGTGAATTTTTTGCACCTGATTTTAAACTGCCTTTTAAAACTTTTACAGGTTTAAAAGCTGAAAGATAAACAGCAGGGTAACTACCTGACAGAAGACTTACAATTAAACCTATTAAAATAATGCCTGAAAGTATTAATGGATCGCTTAGTAGGTTCAATGCCAGTGTTTTGGAAGCGATATTATTGAAGGATGGAATAAGTAGAGTTGCCAGAACAATTGCCAGTACAAGAGATATAAAAGTTAAGATGACAGATTCTGTAAGGAATTGTAGTATCAATCCTTTTCTTGAGGCTCCTGCTACTTTACGTATTCCCACTTCAAGCGCACGTCCTGCTGATTTTGCTGTAGCAAGATTCATAAAATTGATACAGGCAATTACAATAAGAAAGAAAGCGATAACGGAAAAGATATATACATGTTTCATATCTCCACCGGGCTCAATCTCAAACTCAAGATCGGAAAAATGCAGATCAGTTAGTTTTTGCAGAAAGTAACCCCATTGGTTCCCGGCTTCAAAAAATTCTTCAAGAGTGGTGTTAGCGAATTGTGCAAGCTGCGGACCCACATAGGTTTTTACCAATTCCGGGAATTTTGCCTCCAGGTCGTGATAATCAAACCCTTTCTGTAAAACTATGTATGTTACAAAATTATTACTCACCCATACCGGACTATTGGCTCCGGGCATGGATACTATTGAGGTTAAGATATCAAAATTAAAATGGCTGTTACCAGGGAATTCCTTAACAACACCGGTAACTTCAAACTCTTCCTTATCGTTTCCAACCAGCAGGGTTTTGCCAACCGGATCTTCAGTGCCAAATATTTTTTCGGCAGTTTTCCTGGTGAGTATCATTGTATTTGATCTGTTCAATGCCGTTTTGGGATCGCCATTAATGAACTCAACAGTAAAAACATCAAAAAAGGTGGAATCAGCAAAGTAGTATTTCTCTACTACAAAACTTTTTTCGTTGTATTTTACAACAGGACTTCCTGCAAAAGTGAATAGTCTTGTAGCATTAAGTACTTCGGGATATTCATTTACCAGGGTTTGTGCCATTGGGGCTGAGGTAATACCAACTTTCATTTCATTACCGGCAATTGTACCGTGTAAACCAACCCTGTATATCTGTTCCGATTTTTCATGAAAACGATCATAACTAAGTTCGTCCTGAACATAAAGAAGTATTAGTACTGCACTGGCAATTCCAACTGCCAGTCCGGTAATATTGATCAGAGAATATCCCTTATGCTTTGAAATATTCCTGATTGCTGTGGTTAAATAATTAAAGAACATATTTTTACTGGTTACTGGTTACTACAATCCAAAACGATATGAAAATTTCACGAGGAACACATTATATGGTGTGATATCGAAAAGATCACTAATATTACTGTTTAATGAGAAATCTCCCGTGGGATCAAACCCATCCCTGCTTTGCGACCATACAAGAAAAACAGTTGAACCGGGAATGTATTCCCATCGAGCAACAAGATTTGAGCGGAACTCTTTAACGTTAAAATCCGGATCCTCTAAAAAATAATCTTCTGTAGAATCCAGGTCTTCATCTATTGCATAATAATCATCATCGTTATAATAAGTAATTTCATCACCTGAAAAAGTATGGAAACGGTCTGTGTAATCATCAGAAAGGTTGTTGGTAATGAGTTTGAAATCGGAATATTTACCTGCTGCAATAAATGGTTGTCCCCAGTATTGTATTGTCAGGTTAGGAGTTAAGCTAAGATTCAGGCGCAAAGACATACCCATGACTTTCTGGTCAATACCTGCAAAAATATATCGCTCTTCATCATTGAAATATTGTTTAGTCACATACTGCATCTCTGTTCTATTGATATTGAAATTTGGACGTAAACTGACAGATAATGTTTCCAAAGGTTTGTATGTTGCCTGAAATGAGTAACTATTCGATTCACTTGAATTATACCTGCCCCATCTGTTTGACATTATAAGGTTAAAAGATAACTTTTTCCGGTTATCAGACCGGATGAATATAAAATTGTTGAGACTGCCAGGCATTTTCATAGAAGGGCCACCTCTAAGCAGGGAATTTGTTATACGTTGACCCTGTAGGTTAAATCCCGTAGATACGCTCCAGTAGTTCTTAAACTGGGTGTTGAAATTAATATTTCCTCCATTCGCATTATTAACTAATCCAAAATCCCAGGCTCTCCATTGGCTGAAATTTACTGAGAAATTTCTGAATATGCTGAATGGTTCCCATATACGGTAATTGGCAAATGCAATTTGTATGATCTCATCTGTCGAACGTAGAAAACCAATATCATTAAATTCAAGTCCGGGTGATTTCCATATCATGAAAACGCCATAATTAAAATGTCCACCTCCGGTTTTCATAAATTGTAGCCGGCCTCCATGTCCAAAAAGACTTGTGCGTGTAGAATCAATAGACAGATAGTCAGCATCCGGTCGTTGAAAATAGCGCGCTGAAGATTCCTGGGTCTGAAGCAATGCATCGGGAGTTCCGTTTACCTGGCTAAAAAATAGTTTACCGGAAATTTGATAGGTGCGATCTTTCCATTGATGCATAAAATCAATACCCCCGGTATATGCCGAATTATGAAGATATTTGAGTGCATCTGATTCAATATTACGGTTTGTGGAAGTAAACATTCCGCCAATAATTGTATTTCCTTTATCATAATCCTTTTGCAGACGCGTGACAAAATAATTAGTGAGCGGTTCAACGGTTTCAAATCTTCTTTCACCTTCAAGATCAATTTCTGCCTGTTCTTCGGCTGCAACACTTTCCATTATGCCTATTGAAAATCCGTTTTTTGTTTTACCAGAAAGTTTGGCTGCACCGAGAATAGTTGTGTTTTCAGGAATTTTTACGTATTCTCCCGATGCAAGGTCGGGGTAATGATGAGGACGCCTGCCAATCCTTCTTGAATAAAAAAGATTTTCTGAAGACATATCACCATCACCAATCATAAGATTGTATGAATAGATACTTTTCCCTTCAACGAAAAATGGACGTTTCTCTTCAAAAAATGTCTCATATGCTGTAAGATTCACCTCTGACGGGTCTGCTTCAACCTGTCCAAAGTCAGGGTTAACTGTAAAATCAAGCGTAAGGTTATTTGTGATGCCGATCTTGCCATCTACACCGGCAGAGATATTTTTTGATTTACCGGTAGCGAATGGATTGCCTTCGGTTTTTTCAAACCGTTCAATTTTTGCAACAGTATAGGGGGCTATCTCAATTTGTCTTTTAGGTTCAAGATCATTCAGTCCGTGCAATTCGCCCATAAGGTGTACCCAGCCCGGGGCATCCTGAGGTATATGCTGCCATATCGAAAGTTCTTCTTTTCTGAACAACATCCTGGCTACTTGTAAACCCCAGGTTTGACTGCCTTTTTTATCAAAACGCAATTGCGAAAGAGGTATCCTCATCTCAGCAGTCCACCCTTCGTCATCAATATTTGTTTTAACATACCAGATAGGGTCCCATGTCATATCTTCATTCTCACCATCATTGGTCATTATCATATCCATTTTTACACCGGCAGCACTAACAAGAAAGGTGAAAGCAGTACGAAGATCAAAATAACTGTCAACCTGGATCCCGGCAAAGTCGCCGTCAATCATATCCCTTCTGGTCATTCTTGTTTCAATACTATCGGGATTAGTGTCATAAGCCCTGATCCCGACATATAGATTATTATCATCATATAATATCTTAAAAGATGTTTCTTGTGATGGCTTATTCCCGTCGTTAGGCTCAGACTGCTTGAATTCACTCTGCCATTTCACAAGATTCCAGGCTTCATCATCTAGCAGACCGTTAATAACAAGCTCGTTCCCTGCTCTTTTAGTTTCATATACTCTCTTCCCGTCGATAAATTTATTTGCAAGTAAATTGCCACTCAATAAAATAGCTGTAATAACTAAACCAATCGCTTTTTGAATAATCTTTCTCAATTTTCAGTTTTTTATGGTTTATTCTGTTAATTCTTTTAGATAGTTCCAGGTAAATAATTAGACCTAATATTAATGATCAATAAATATGCCAATGATTATAAATAAAACAAGATCAGTGCAATAGAATATATAACATGTCTGAAGCTTTATTATTACTGTTCGATTTTGGAACAAACCATGTTCATTTCCGAACGATTTATTTCAGGATGACATTTTTATTAAGACGATATAAAAGTTAAACCGTTACTGATAATTTTGTTGATTTTATAAATGGTTTTCGTATATTGATGTTTATTATTTAACCTAAAATATTTTACCAGAGTAAATGGAATTATTATTACATATAAAAACTTTTCAGCCATGAAAACAAAACTCTTTTTTAGATCCCTCCTGTCGTCAGGATTAGTTCGACTAATGCATTTTGTTTCGCAAGCTCACAAAATGAAAGTCTCACTAACTTTTGCCTTCTGCCTTTTGCCTTTTGCCTTCTCTTATTCCCAGGTACCACTTGGCTTCAATTACCAGGCAGTAGTGAGGGATGCACAAGGCGATATTATTTCTGACCAGGATGTTTCACTCCGGATCAGTATACTTCAAGGCAGTGAAACCGGGACTCCTGTATATGTGGAAACCCATCAGGAGACAACAAATTCATTCGGACTGATAACCCTGGAAATAGGTAGCGGAACAATGATATCGGGTAATCTTCCGGCTATTGACTGGAGTGCAGATACGTACTTTTTAAAAATTGAACTGGATGTTGATGGAGGATCAAATTATCAATATATGGGAACCTCAAAATTATTATCAGTTCCATATGCATTGAATGCCGGTTCGGTAACATCGCTAAAGAGTTTGAATATTATGGAGCAACCCGGTAATGATGTTGACTCTGCCCTGTTTGAGGTTAAGAACCAGGATGGGAATACTGTTTTTGCAGTCTATAACGAAGGTGTTCGGGTATATGTGAATGATGATCCGACTAAGGGTCTCAAAGGTGGTTTTGCTGTTGGAGGGTTTAACTCATCCAAGGGGGCCACCAATGAATATCTAAGAGTTACCCCTGACAGTGTTAGGGTTTACATTGACGAAACTATTGCTAAAGGACTGAAAGGTGGTTTTGCAGTAGGTGGATTCAGCCCGGGTAAAGCAGGATCTGCTAATATGATGCACCTGACACCGGATAACTATTTTATCGGGCATCAGAGCGGATCCTCGATCACGACAGGTTTGTATAATTCCTTTTTTGGATATCAAAGTGGATTATTAAATGATATAGGAAACAGGAACGTTTTTCTCGGGTATAAAACCGGGTATTCAAATACCGAAGGTAATTATAATACATTTATAGGCAGCAATACCGGGTACAGTAACACTGAAGGACTATCGAACGTATTCGTTGGTGATTCTTCGGGGTATGATAATACTATTGGTTCATATAATGTGTTTATGGGTAATCTTGCAGGGGTACAGAATGATTCCGGGTATTATAATGTTTTTATTGGCGATTCGGCAGGATATTCAAATGTCGAAGGAAATCAGAATATTTTTCTTGGTGTCGGAGCGGGTTTTTCTAATAAGTCCGGGGGACATAATGTTTTTCTTGGTGTAGAATCCGGACGGAATAATACTGAAGGAACAGCTAATGTTATACTGGGTGATTATGCCGGTCATCTTTTGGATACAGGTGACTATAATATTTTTATTGGTGCTTCCAGCGGATATAGCAATATTGGAGGTAAATCTAATGTGTTTTTGGGTACTGCAGCCGGATATGATAACGATACGGGAAATTATAATATTATGATAGGTAACTGGAGTGGGGCAAAAAATACCAGTGGTAAATCTAATGTTTTTATGGGTTATGCTGCAGGATATTCCAATACCACTGCAGACTGGAACATATGTATAGGAAATTTAGCCGGATATTCAAATGAAGATGGTGAAAAAAATGTTTTCCTGGGAGCAGAAGCCGGTAAATTGAATACATCCGGATATAAGAATGTATTCCTGGGTAATCTGAGTGGTTATGACAATACTACAGGTTATAGAAATGTTTTTGTGGGTTCCAGTTCGGGAGAAAACAGCACCGATGCAATGTATAATGCGTTTCTTGGTACTTCTACCGGATATAGTAATACTACCGGTACAAGAAATACTTTTATTGGGAATGAAGCAGGGTACAGTAATACAACAGGTGGTTATAATGTTTATGTTGGAAGGATTGCCGGGTATACAAATTCAACCAGTGATTCATGTGTGTTTATTGGCAATGCCGCAGGGTATTTTGCAACCGGTTCTAATTTATTGTATATCGACAATTCTTCGACATCTTCACCATTAATTTACGGTAATTTTGACAGTGATTTTATCACTATCAATGGTACCTTAAATGTCAATGATAATAACTTTCATTTATCAGATAATGTAGGTAGCGGTCTTTCCCCTGCATTTTATATATATCAGGGCATGGCAGGAAGTACTGCATCCTCAAAGGAATATGCAGTTGGGATTTATGATCCATTATGGGTGTATGGTAATGTTTGGGCAGATTCGTATTTAATAAATTCGGATAAGCGTTTTAAGAAAAACATCCGGATTATTGATAATTCACTTGTGAAAGTTATTGGACTAAAAGGAGTATATTTTGAATGGGAGCAATCTTTTATTAAGGGTAATGATGAAGAACCCACAAATAAGAAGTATGAACATAAACAAGAAGTTGGATTTGTTGCTCAGGATGTTGAGAAGTTTCTCCCTGAAGTTGTTCATACAGATGCTGCTGGTTATAAATCTGTAGACTATTCAAAAATATCTGCCTTATTAGTAGAGGCAATTAAAGAACAACAAAAAATGATCAAGGAGCTGCAGGAACGGATTGCTGTACTTGAAGGTAAAAATGAATAAGAATCCGTAACTCGTAACCCGTAATATGCAACCTTTTATTGTAAATACTGGTCACTATAAAATAGCAGTATATTTACAAATACAGAATATTTTTTAAGACATTAATTCATCAAATAAATCCTTTAACTTATGAAACGCAAAATTCTACTCTTTCTCCTGTTACTTCCGTGTTTTTCCTTAACCTGGGGACAGGTGCAATTAACACCTACAGTAATTTCTTCAGCTGGAGGATATGCTGAAGCAACTGATATCAGCCTTGCCTGGACTTTAGGAGAACTTGCTGTGTCAACATTGTCAACCACCGGTATGATCCTTACCCAGGGTTTTCAGCAGCCGTTTCTTCTGGATGTCGGAGATGCAATAGATGACCCGGAATTCAGGTGGTCGGTTAATGCCTATCCTAATCCTGTTTCTGATGTTCTGAATCTGAGGTTTAATATTGATAAAACCATGGATTTGCAGCTTGAGCTGTATGATATTACCGGCAAGAAGCTTACAATAAAGATGCTTCCTTCAGTTATGCCCGGTGGCAGAGAAACCCTCGATTTTTCAGGTTTCAGAGATGGTATCTATATTTTAAAAATAACAAGCGAAAAAGAAAAAATCAGAAAAATATATAAGATACAGAAACAATAGTCTGGCAGGTTTTCAGAAATGAGTAATGGGATAGAGGGAATAATGGAATAATGGAATAATGGGAATAAAATAAAGAAGGGAGAATATCTGCTCATTATTATGAAGAACCATATAGTTAATTAAATTTCTATAAAAATGAGATTTTGCACTTCAAAAATTTTACCTCTGGAAAGGTGTTTTGGAGTGCATTTTTTTTATTGAATATTTACCGGTTATTACCTTGCTCTTACAAGTGACAATTGAATTATTAGGATAAAACATTTCATATCAAAAACCTTAAAGCCATGAAAACAAAAATCTTTTTTACTTTCCTCGTACGCCGAAGCTTTAGCGTAGGCGTATTCTTTTTACTATTTACTTTTTACTTATTCTCCCAGGCACCAGAAAGCTTTAATTATCAGGCGGTTGCCCGTGATAATGCCGGGCAGGTACTTCAATCACAGCAATTAAATGTAAAAATAGGGATACTGTCAGGCAGTGCAACAGGCACACTGCAGTGGGAAGAGATCCATGAGGTTACTACTAATAATTTTGGTTTGTTTACAATACAAATCGGGACTGAAACCAAAACTAATGGTATTGCCCCGGTATTTTCTGCTATTGTTTGGAATTCTACAACACATTTTCTTAATGTGCAGGTAAATGACGGGACCGGTTATGTGAATATGGGGACATCCCAGCTTCTTTCGGTACCATATGCCCTGAGTGCAAGTTCGGTGTCTGACCTGAAAAAATTAATTATTCTTGGTCCTGCTGATCAACCCGCCGATTCGGCTTTGTTTGAAGTGAGGAACAAGGATGGGAATATTGTATTTGCAGTATATAATGAGGGTGTAAGGGTTTATGTTAATGATGTTGATGATAAAGGCCTTAAAGGTGGTTTTGCTGTGGGGGGATTCAACTCTTCGAAAGATGGTGAAGATATCGAATATTTTCGTGTAACTCCTGATAGCGTGAGGGTCTATGTTGATACCGTTAATTCGAAAGGATTAAAAGGAGGATTTGCTGTTGGTGGTTTTAACAGTTCTAAAGGAATGGCTAACGAATATTTACGGGTTACTCCTGATAGCGTGAGGATTTATATTAATGAATCAGCGGCAAAAGGGCTGAAAGGGGGATTTGCTGTTGGTGGTTTTAACTCTTCAAAAGGAACAAATACAGATTTTATGCACATGACACCTGATAACTATTTTATTGGTCATGAAAGTGGTAGCTCCATAACAACCGGATTGTATAATTCATTTATGGGGTATAAAGCAGGAGTTAGTACAACAACCGGAAGCAACAATGTTTTTATTGGCCATGAATCGGGTTTTGAAAATCTGAGTGGGGACTGGAATGTTTTTGTCGGGAATAATACGGGACAAAACAATATAACAGGGTTTTCAAATATTATTATTGGCGATGGTTCAGGGGAGTTCAATACCGAAGGATACGGAAATGTTATTATGGGAGACTGGGCCGGCAGGTTCAATACTATCGGGAACCAAAATGTATTTATTGGTAATGCAAGCGGACATCTGAACGATACAGGAAGCTACAACGTGTTTATTGGGGAATCTGCCGGATATTCAAATTTGTATGGTGAGGACAATGTTTTTATCGGATCGAGCGCCGGATATGATAACAATACCGGAAGCTACAATGTTTTTATGGGCTCAACTGCAGGCGAAAATAATCTGACAGGAGATGCAAATGTATTTATTGGCGAAACTGCTGGTAATTTAAATTCCAGCGGGGAAGATAATGTCTTTATTGGTACAGGTGCAGGAGAAT
>JAGGXD010000074.1 GCA_021163295.1 Bacteroidales bacterium | reverse complement strand
GTTTGGTTCTGTGGAAATTTTATAAACATTTAGCGATTTAGCTAAAGGGTGTGTAACAGCCAGGAAAAAATAATGCCGCTTTATGGCTTTGATAGTTTTTCTCTGCACCACATCTCCAAAACCATTAATGTCCAAATCAAGTAATCATGATTCCTTCGACGGGATTTATGTTCAACGAATAGCCTGTTTATAAATTTAGGATTGAAATAGCTTTTCACAAATGAATGATCACTTAAAACTAAGTCCTTAGAAATCTCTACCCACTCATTTCTAAGCCAGTCTGCTATTGGCACTGCAAATCCCATTTTGGGCCTGTATATTACTTTTTGGGGAAGGATTCGTTCTGCTGCTTTTTTAAGCAGATATTTTGAATCATTATTTTTAACAAGAATACTTGGTGGTATTGTAGCTGCAAACTCGGCCAGTTTATGGTCAAGAAAAGGTACTCTTGCTTCTAAAGATACGAGCATGCTCATCCTATCAACCTTTGTAAGGATATCGCCCGGCAAATAAGTTTTGAGATCCAGGTATTGTCTTTTTGTCAACATATCCAGCTCAGCTACCCTGGAAAAATGTCTTAGCATAACGGGAGATGGATCTGTAGTCGTCAATTTATCTCTTAAATCAGGGCTAAAAACAGATTCATGTATTGAACTGACACCTTTTGAAATACTTCGCAAGTATCTCTCTTCTTTATTACATGACAGATGCCTCAAAGTATTTATTCCAGGGAACCATTCCGGCAAAATGGAGGCCAGACTTAATAATAAAATTTTTCGGAGAGTAAGTGGAACATAATCTGCGATTTGCGCCAATGGCCCATTTAAATAACGGCCATAGCCTGCAAAAAGTTCGTCTCCACCATCTCCGGACAAGGAAACTGTTACATACTTTCTGGTCATTTGCGATACATAGTAAGTCGGAATGGCTGATGAATCCGCGAACGGCTCATCAAAGTGATGTATCAGATTATTAATAACCTCTTCAGCATCCGGTCTCACGATTTGTTCATGGTGAGCTGTGCTATACTTCTCTGAAACTGCCCGTGCATATTCAAGCTCGTTATACGACTGGTTTTCAAAACCTATTGAGAAAGTCTTTACTGGTTCGTCCATATTTTTCGCCATTAAGGCTACAACCATGCTTGAATCAATTCCACCGCTTAAAAAAGCACCAAGTGGAACATCGCTTACAAGCCGCATCCGGACAGCTTCATTTAAATGGTAAAGTATCTGCTCTATATAATATTCCTCAGGATATACCTTATTATGATTGAAAGTTATGTCCCAGTACTGTTTAATATCAATTTTTCCCTGTTTATAAATCAATATATGGCCGGGGGGGAGCTTTTTTACATCTTCAATAATTGTGTCCGGATCAGGCACATAACCATATGCAAAATATGTAATTAAAGCAGGATGATAAATTGAATATTCCATGTCCGGATGTTCAAACAGGCATTTTATTTCAGAACCGAAAAGAAACGAATTTTTAGATTCCATGTAAAAAAGAGGCTTAATCCCCAGCCGATCCCTTGCAAGAAATAATACTTCATCATTCAGGTCATAAATTGCAAAGGCAAACATCCCACGCAAGTAGTTTACACACTCCTCGCCATACTCTTCATAAAGATGAATTATGGTTTCCGTGTCAGAATTTGTAGTAAAGAGATGCCCCTTTTTCTCAAGATCAGCTTTTAGCTCTTTAAAGTTATATACCTCACCGTTGTAAACAATCCATATTGTTTTATCTTCGTTGTGCATCGGCTGAGAGCCGGAAACCAGGTCAATTATTTTAAGCCTTCTCATACCGATGCCAACATTTCTATGAATCCAAACACCACCTTCATCCGGCCCTCGGTGATTAATTACAGAACACATCTTTTTCAGAATAGATTCTGAGACTATTTTATCATCCTTGTAATTAAATATTCCGGCAATACCGCACATACAAATTACCTGAGATCAATCAGCGATTCATACAAATTCATATACTGCTGCATTATAATATTGACATCAAAGCGTTTTTCTATTGACAGCTTACCATTTTCCCCTAATTTATCTGCAAATTCCCTGTTTTTTAACAGAGATAATATCTTTACCCTTAGATCATCAACATCCCCCTGTTTAAATAACAACCCAGTTATCCCGTCTTGAACAAGTTCTTTATTGCCACTTACATCTGTAGCTATTACAGGAAGTCCAGCTCTCATTGCCTCCATCACTGAATTTGAAAACCCTTCTGAGTCAGATGTGTTTAATGCCATATCCGCACCTGCAAGGATGTTTTCCACATCATTTCTCAGACCCGTAAATTTGACATATTTCCCAAATTTTAATTCAGTTACTCTCTCCTCAAAAAACGGCCTCATCCATCCATCGCCAACGATTAAGAAAAACGCGGGAATATTCTCTATTACATGGGGTATGCATTCAATTAACAAGTCAACACGTTTTACTTTGCGGTTACAGTTTGATACCAATACAACTATTGGCAAATTACCTATGTTAAATTCCTCTTTCAAGGCATCTTTTGCTTTTTTATTTTTTTGGAATTCCTTACCTGTAAATATACCATTATATATTATTTGAATTCGTTTATTACCACATAATGGTCTAATCTTTTCTTTAACTGATTTTGAGTTTACTAGTATTCGGTCAGACATTTTCATAGCAATTTGATAAACTCTCAAGGAAACAGGCTTTGCCCAGAACAGCATATCCCGCACACTTACAACAATCCTCTTCACGCCTGCCATTTTCCCTGCGAGAACACCTGCAATTGCTGAATCCTGAAAAAACGTCTGAACAATCTGAAATTTTCTTTTTTTTAACAAACGAGACAGCTTGTATAATTTTAGCAAGCCATCAAAACTTATTAAGCTGTTAATGTTAAGAAGATGTATTTTGGCATTATCGGGCTTCAGAGGATGTTTTTTTTCTCCTCTAAGTAAAAAAAGTGATGCTTCGAATTTGTTTTGGTCCAAATTATCAATAAGGAGTTTTAATTGTCTCTCGGTACCTCCAGTGCCTAATTGATCGATAATATATGCGATATTGATTTTTTTCACCAAGATCAATCCTGATTACACTGCAAAAAGTCCTTTTTGAGCCGCTGTCCTGAAATAGCTATATAAGTTACGAATACGTAATGCATATATTACGAATAAGCTTTCATTATGTCTTTAATTTGGCGAATACTTTTTGCAGCGTAATCATTTTTTTAATATTAAGATTTATCAATTGTCATCAACTTTCTACGATACACACCTAATCGTAACTGAAATATTAAATAAGTCCTATTTCCTGGAGCTCTTTCTCATATTTTCTTTTAATCATTACAGGTACTTTTTCGACATACTTCCCAAATTTTTCAAGAATTCGATGTGAATTAACTCTATTTTCACTTTTACATTTTTCATAGTGATCTTTACTACGTTTACCTATAACTTCTGCAGGATTACCCATAACTATTGTCAATGGAGGTATATTTTTTGTTACTACAGATCCTGATCCTATAATAGATCCTTCTCCTATTTCTAGGCCCGGTAGTATTATTGACCGCCAACCAATCCATGCAAAATCTCGGATAATCACCGGTTTTAACAAAATGTTATTGTCAAAGGGAATTGATTTAGAAGAGAAGTAATTATGAATAGAAGTTAAGATAATTGTATCTCTGCCAATCCCAACATAATTACCCAAATGCAGACCGCCAACTGTGTGAAATATTGATCCGCCTTGAATTGTACATCCTTTTCCAATTACGACTCTTTCAGGATGTGAAATTGTTACTTTAGGATAAATGTAAGAATTTTCGCCAAAATGCGCAAATTGATTTACTTTATAAAGATTCTGTTGATTTTTTATGAATTCATCATACGCATAACTAAGGGCCTGATAGATGCGAATAGGGATATTAAATAATTTTTTCATAAGAAATTTTATTCTCCTACACTCATAATTTCCTTCATAATTCATTTATAACCATCATCCATGATATTCAACAACCT
>JAGGXD010000128.1 GCA_021163295.1 Bacteroidales bacterium | reverse complement strand
TTCTGCTGACGTAGGAATAATCAATAGTTGAGAAGTTCTTAACTATTGATTTTCCCCAGTCATGGTTAGCCTGTACTATTCATAAATATTGAAAAATGATAATATTTATGAATACGTCAGGCTAAATAATAAGCCCGGAAGGCTTAAAGAATTCAACACCCTCCGGGGTTGTGGTTTGATTGTTATCCCATAACCACAGACGTTACTGTGGCTATCTGAATTAGACACCCTTCGGGGTCTTTTTCTTGTTTTTACCAATGCAGCACTCATATTTCAAAAAACAAGATTATATCATGCAGATATACTGATATTTGCAAAATTCAAAAATCAATGTGCGGAATACAGGAATAATATATAATAACTCATTCAAACCACTTTCGGGGTATAAACCACCGAAAGAATTACGAGTACAAACCGGATGCCGCAGGCGAGTATAAACAATCCCGTGAGGGTTATGGTTTTGTAACAATCATCGAACACCGGTTTCGGTTATTCCGGATTCACTATTTCACCAAAACCATAACCTTTAAATGAGACGGGAATTTCCTGTCATGATAAATACGGTGTGTTGCTTTTTGAAAATCGTTCTCGTTGCAATGGTAAATATCAACGAATTTTTGCGGATTACGGTCAACTAAAGGGAACCATGAGTTCTGAACCTGGATCATGATGCGGTGCCCTTTTTTAAAAGTATGTGCAATATCCTGAAGCTCGAAGCTTACTTCTGTGACCTTATTTGGTTTAAAAGGCTCGGGATTCTCGAAGCTGTTGCGGAACCTGCCCCGCATTACTTCACCACGTACCAGCATCTGATATCCGCCCATAGGCACTTTTTTATCATTTTCCGGATAATCAACCATCTTATCGGGGAATACATCAATCAGCTTGACAACATAATCGGCATCGGTTCCTGTTGTGCTAACAAATAAATTAGCATAAAGCGGACCGGTAAAAGTAATGTCTTCTGAAAGTGTATCCGTTTGATAGACCGTTACATCCGGTCGCCTGGCAGCAAAGCGCTGGTCATCGGTCATATATTGTCTTGTTCTGCGTAGATGAATATCTTCCGTGTAGGGGACAGGTTTCATCGGGTCGGAAACATATTCATCATAACCGGAATTTGAAACCGGTGACTCAAAAGATAATTTCCCTGATGGCTGGAAATATAAATCCTTTTCAACCACGTTTTGTGGTGGCCATGTGTCAAATCCCCGCCATTCGTTGGCACCGGTAACAAAAATAGTTGCCTCAGGCAGGTCCATTTCTCCTTTGCCTTTGAGGTAATAATTGAAAAATCTCAACTCAACTTTCCTGTAATATTCAGAAGTATTAAAACCCCAAAAAACATTTCCTAGGTTTTCCGTTTTCCCAAAGTTCCACTGACCGTGTGACCAGGGACCCATTACAATACGGTTGCTGGTTGTGGATGGGTTTTGTTTTTCAATAGCTGCGTAAGTATGAAGAGGTCCGTATAAATCTTCGGCATCAAACCACCCGCCAACAGTAAGAACGGCAGGATTTATGTTTTTTAAGTGGGGCAGGGGTGTACGGGCTTTCCAGAAGTCATCATAATTAGGGTGAGCCGTTGCATCGTTCCAAAATTTAATGGTGTCTCCAAAATACAATTCTACAATATTTTTAACAGGACCCAGGCGCATGAAAAATTCATATGAATCATCAACAGGCCACCTGAAACGGGGAGCCGAGTTACGGGTTGGTTCCGGACGTGGACGTCCGAATCCATAATAAAAAGTAAAGGCATCAAGCAGGAAAAATGCTCCGTTGTGATGAAAATCATCTCCGATAAACCAGTCGGATACCGGAGCCTGAGGAGACACTGCCTTCAGTGCCGGATGTGCATCGGGTAATGCCATGGTTGAATAAAACCCGGGATAAGAAGTGCCTAAAATCCCAATTTTGCCATTGTTATGGGGTATATTTTTTACAAGCCAGTCCATGGAGTCAAATGTATCACTGCTTTCATCAATATCCTGGTTTGTCTTTTTATCGGGGATATAGGGTCGTACATCCTCAAATTCACCTTCACTCATGTATTTGCCGCGAACGTCTTGAAAAACAAAAATATATCCTTCCTTAACATAGTCGATGAAAACTAATAGAAAGAAACTAAAACCATCCTCACTTGGTTCAGCATTGTACGGTGTACGATTCATTAATATCGGGTGTGATTGAGTAGTGTCTTTTGGGGTGTAAAGGGAAGTGAAAAGTCTGACACCGTCACGCATTGGAATATATACTTCTTTTTTTGTGTAATTCTCTTTAATGTATGCCATGCTATTTTCAGGCGGTTTTATTTTTTCCCTTTGAAATTCTAAAGGCATGTCTTGTCCGCTCTGGGAAAATGTACCCTTAATATTTGTGAACGATTTATTAATAACGCCTGCGTATTTGGCACCTGCGCTATTAAACAGGAATTCCAGTTGCCGGGATTCGAGCGTAAGTGTATCAAGTGGTATATCAAAGGCATTCTGGTCCGGACTGTCCATGGTAGCTTGATAACCGTTTCCTGCTTGCTTTATATGCAGTACCAGTTGCAGAGAAATGCCCTGCACATCTATTGCGCCATTCCAGTCACCTGTAATAGTCTGGGCTTTTACTCCCCAAATTATCGAAGTAAGGAGAATAAGTGTAAAAACAGTTTTTCTTATGAAATTTAGATTTTTCATACGTTTCAATTCATGTTAAATGTTTTACTATCACAATATTTCATTAATATTACACTAATTTCGATTATTCACAAAGGCTTTAATAAATTATTTTTATTTCAAATAAACATTAAAATCTTCACAAAATGAAAATAGCAAGTAAATTTTTCACAGAGCACAAATGTATTTCAAGAGTTGTAATTGCTTCTGTATTTATGTTGTTTGCAAATCTAACCAATAGTAAAGGAACACCTTTATTACGTTTTCCTGATGTTTATGAAAACAAAATCGTTTTTGTATCAGGAGAAGATATATGGACTGTTTCGGTAAACGGCGGCATAGCAAAACAACTAACCATGCATGATGGACAGGAACGATTGCCGAAATTTTCACCTGATGGTAGTATAATTGCATTTACCGGAATGTATGACGGGAACTCTGATGTATATGTCATGAATAGTCAGGGTGGGGATATCCGGCGAGTAACTTACCATCCCGGGTATGATGAGGTTGTTGGATGGCACCCTATTAAGAATAAGATTATATTCAGTTCCGGCAGACACAGTAGTAACAGATATTTAAAGCTGTATCTTATTTCCCCGGATGGTACCGGTCTCGAGGAGCTTATTCTTTATGATGCAGTTCAGGGGAGTTTCTCTGCTGATGCAAAGAAAATTGCCTATAACAAAACTGCCCGTGAACGTAGAACATGGAAACGATATCAGGGTGGAAGAGCCCAGGAAGTTTATATTTATGATTTTGAAACCAATGAAGAACAAAATATTAGCAATTTTAAAGGGACAGACAGAATACCCATGTGGATAGGTGAGAAAATATATTTCAGTTCTGATCGTGACAGAGTATTGAATATATATGCTTATGATACACAATCAAAAGAAATAAGCAAGATTACAAATCATATTGATTATGATGTACGTCGCCCTTCCTGTGGCAAAAACAAAATTGTTTATGAAGTGGGAGGTAAAATATGGGTGCTGGATACCGGAACAGGCGAAACCAGTGAAGTAGATATACAAATCACAACAGATACGGAGGCAACACGACCATACCTTAAAAATGTTAGCAGGAATATAACAGACATTGATATTTCTCCTTCAGGTAAACGGGCACTGATTGTTGCCCGTGGCGAAGTTTTTACTTTACCAAAAAATGAAGGACCGGTACGTAACCTGAGTAATAATTGTGCATCAAGAGAAAAGAATGCTGTCTGGTCGCCCGATGGAACGAATATTGCCTATTTATCAGATAAAAGCGGGGAATACGAAATATATATCATTAATCAGAACGGGAAAGAAAAGGCTGTTCAGCTTACTCAGCATAAAGATGGTTACAGGCATACATTGTATTGGTCTCCCGACAGTAAGAAAATTGCTTATGCAGACCAGACATTGCGTTGTTATATCCTGGATATTAATTCAAAGCAAGTAACAGAAGTTGATAAAGCAAACTATGAAAACGTTGATGTTTCAATTGACAATAAACCTATATCCGATTTTAGCTGGTCACCGGATAGCCGCTATCTGGTCTATTCGAGGATGAATAATAACTTTGTTTACCAGGTTTATATTTACTCATTGGAATCAGGGAAAATTAATTGTGTGAGTAATGGTTTATTCAATGAATTTAATCCTGTTTTTACCAAGGATGGAGAGCATTTGTTATTTGTCTCCAATCGAAGGTTTAATCCTACTTTTTGCGATCTGGAATGGGAAATGGTTTATAAAAATGTGGCAGGTATTTATGCCTTGACTTTGAGGGAAAATGGTGCTTCATTCCTGCCTTATAAAAGTGATGAGGTAAATACCGGCAATTCTTCAGCTAAGGAAACTTCTCAAAGCAATCTAAAAATAACCATCGATTTTGAAGGATTAGTTGATAGAATAGAGGTCTTGCCCCTGCCAGGCGGAAATTACCGTGAGCTAGATGTGAATGGATCAACACTATATTATTTGAATAAGGAGAAAGGAGATTTTAATAAGTTTGATTACCGGGCAGTTGGCCCAAGAACTTTATATGCCTATTCTTTTAATGATAAAAAAGAGAGAGAAGTTATTAAAGATATTGATAATTATAAATTATCGGCTGATGGTTCTTTTATTATTTATAAGAAAAGAAATAATGTCGGTATCATTTCCTCAGGTGCAAAGCAGAGTAAAGGGGAAAATATTAGTTTATCTGAGTTAAAGATACAATTAGACCCGGTAGCTGAATGGAAACAAATTTTCAATGAAGCCTGGCGGATGGAGCGTGATTTTTATTATGAACCCGGCATGCATGGAATAGACTGGAACCAAATGAAAGGAAAATATGGCAAATTGATTGATAATGCCACTTGCCGGCAGGATGTTGAGTTTATTATCGGGGAACTGATTGGTGAACTGAATACCTCGCATACTTATGTTTATGGTGGGAGAAATAAACGAAGTGCAGAAAACGTGAATGTTGGTTTACTGGGTGTTGATTGGAATATTGACATAAAAAATAACCGGTACCAGGTTAAAAAGATATATCGTGTTCAGGATTGGTCGAGGGAAGTGTATCCGCCGCTGGCAAAACAAGGTGTTAATATCAATGAGGGTGATTATATTATTGCTGTAAATGGGCGTGAAGTAACTGCAGATATGAATATTTACAGTTATTTCATTGATTTGGCTAATAAACAGGTAAGCTTATTAGTTAATAACAAGCCAACTTTGGATGGAGCAAGAGAAGTAATTGTTAAACCCGTTAGAAGCGAGTCAGGGTTGAGATATATAGATTGGCTGGAGTATAATCGTCTTACGGTTGAAAAAGCTTCAGGCGGACAGATTGGATATCTTTACTTTCCGGATACTTATCTTGGTTCGGCAACAGATTTTCCCAGGTATTTTTATTCCCAAACAAAGAAAAAGGGGTTGATAATTGATGGCAGATTTAATGGTGGCGGACTTGATCCTGAGATATTTTTTCAGCGTTTGTTAAAAAAACCACATGGGTATTGGACACGGCGATATTCTGCCGATCAGCCAATTCCTGCTTTGGCTGTGAATGCACATATGGTTTGTTTAACCAACCGTTATGCAGGATCGGGAGGAGATGAATTACCATATGAATTTAAATGGAATAAAATGGGACCGGTTATAGGAACCCGTACCTGGGGAGGGCTGGTTGGTGTATCGATGTTTATCGATTTGATTGATGGAAGCGGACTTACTGCACCCGACTATCGTATTTATGATGAAAACGGTAACTGGGTAGTAGAAAACAGAGGGATTGAACCGGACATTGTTGTTGAGCAAAAATCTGAAGATATGGCGAGAGGTTATGATACGCAACTCATGAAAGCAGTGGAAGTGCTTATGAAGAAAATTAACGATAAACCCAGACCATTTCCAAAACACGGATCTTATCCTGTTGATAAATAGATTATGGAGATAGGTCTTAAGGCAAGTGAGAAGCAAAAAAGAGGGTCAACTTATTTGACCCTCTTTTATATCTATTTCGCAATGTATTACAATTCTTCCACTTTACGGGCCGAATAGCTGATTTTTAATGCCTGAGCACGACGCAAAGATTGCTTTACATCGATTACAGTTCCCATTCTTATATCCGAATCAATTTTAAGTGAAACAGTCATTTTATTTCTGTCATTTTCATCCATAGCATCACGTTCCTGAGCAATAAAATCCACTATATCAACAACATTTTTAAACTGGTCATTTAATTGAATTCGTGGTTCGGTTCCATACATTTTCTGGAACGAGCGAAGTGGTTGTCCCATATAAATATAGCTTACCAAGGATTTTTTTTCCAGTTTCCTGGCTTCTGTAGCATCAGGAACTTTAACAGTGATCATAAGGTTAACCTCTTTCATCACTGTTGTTGTCATAAAGAAAAACAGTAGCATAAAGACAATATCAGGCAATGATGCTGTATTGATTGCTCCCATACTTTTTTTCCCTTTTTTTGAAAATCTGGACATAACTTATTTTCCTCCGATATTTTTAGGTTCCGCTTCAGAAAGGACTGAGGGGTAATAGTTTTTTACTGCATCCATTTGAGATTCGGTGAGTTCGTCAAATTTAACCCCGAATTGCTGAATGGATATATCATCTCTTAGTTCCTGTTTGGCTGCAACAAGTTCGTTTTGAACCCGGATATACATTCCGTATGAAGTGCCTCTGTCATTTGTCAGAGAGATAACAGGGTTTTTTGTAATATATACACTTCCAAAATACGGTAATTCCTTTATCTCTTTTTCAGGAAGATTCTCTGCATTATTCGGATTAGCTATAAATTCTTTGGCTTTTTGACGAAGCTGATGTACATCCATTGGTTTGCTTTCAACCAGCAATTCATCGTGTTTATTAACAAGCACAACAAATACATTTCTTTCCTTGATCTTATCAGAACTATCCTCCTGTTGGTCTTCATCAGGAAGTCGGGGTAGCCGGCGCTGCAAACCGGTATCTACATCCATTGTGGTTGTAATAAGGAAAAAGATCAATAAAAGGAATGCGATATCAGCCATCGAACCAGCGTTAATTGGTGATAATTCCCTTTTTCCCATAGTAAAAGTTTTAAAGGAGGACTAATAATATTTGGTCCTCCGGTTTTGCTATTTAAAATAGTTTGAAATTTCAGAATACAGGATTGAAAGCACTGCTAAACCTGCAAGAATGTAGGTTGTAAAAAGTCCTGTTCCTGCAATTTTAAGTATTCCCGGAACATTATCTGTTCCTGTATAGCCTGGTATTTTCAGCACTTCATTCGAAGCAAGTGTATATGCAATAAATATCAGTACAGCAACTCCAAGAAGAATAAATAAACCACTTTTTGCTGATTTGAGATTAGTAGCGAGGTGAATTAAAGGAAATATCAATGCTAATCCTGCTGTAATTATTACCAGGATAGCAGCCCAGATAAGAATTTTTCCGGTAATTACCGGTTCTTCCATATTTGTCCCTTCAGTTCCGGGAACCAGCTTGCCGAAGTAAAATAAAACGATAAGCACAACTGAAATCCCCATGAGAACATAAAGTATTATGGAAATTGTCTTTTTAATTGTTTTATCCATAATTATCCTTATTTTTTAAGGTTGTGTTTTATAAGCAAATCAATTAATGTGATGGATGAATCCTCCATGGAATTCACAAGGCTGTCAATCTTTGACAAGATATAGTTATAGAATATCTGAAGTATAACGGCTATAATCAAACCGGTAACCGTAGTAATCAACGCAATTTGAATACCACCGGCAACAAGTTGTGCAGATACATTACCAGCCATACGAATCTGGTCAAAAGCTGCGATCATACCAATAACTGTTCCCATAAATCCCAACATCGGCGCAATAGCTATAAACAAGGAGATCCATGAGAGGTTTTTCTCAAGCAATCCCATTTGAACGCTTCCGTATGCAACAAGTGATTTTTCAGCAGCTTCAACACCTTCATCAGCCCTGTCAAGTCCCTGGTAGAAAATGCTTGCAACAGGCCCGCGTGTATCACGACAAATCTCTTTTGCAGCATCAACTCCTCCTGATTCAAGAGCAGTTTCAACATTATCAAGCAATTTCTTGGTATTGGTTGTTGCAAGATTAAGATAAATGATCCTTTCGATTGCGAGAGCAAGACCAAAGATAAGGGTTAATAACAGAGCACCCATAAATGATGCACCACCTTCAATAAATTTAGCTTTGATTTTTTTGTGTAATTCGCCACCTTCTTCAAGTTCAGCTTCATCACCTACAGTAACTCCTTCTTCTTCAACTGCTGCTACAGTATCTGTTGCTGCAGAATCTGCAACTTGTTCAACAGCCGTTGTATCGATCGGTTCATCCTGAGCTAAAGCATTTATTGACGCTCCAAAGCCAAGCATCATAAGTACCGCTACAAATGCAAATAGTTTTTTCATGGTTTGATTTCAATTTAGTTATTAAAAAATTTCGGTTTGCAATTTATTAATTTGTTTTTTGTTATCAAAATTATGTTTAAATCTTCTGTTCTCATCCCTCTTTATTAAATCCGGAAAATTTCACAGAACAATAATCTAATCTGTTTCTTACTCAAACTCCGTTTTTTGCGGAGAGAGAGGGATTCGAACCCTCGGTACTGTTTCGCAGCACACACGCTTTCCAGGCGTGCACCTTCGACCGCTCGGTCACCTCTCCTCTATCTCTATATGAATCACGCGGATTCAGGTGGCACAAAATACGAAAAATATATAAAAAATGGAAAAAGTATATTATTTATTCAGTTTAAATATTTTTATTGCGTTTTGAGTAGTGATTTCAGCAATTTTTTTTACAGTCACATTGTGAAGTTCGGAAATCTTTTGTGCTGTATAAACCAGATATGAGCTTTCATTTCGTTTTCCACGTTTTGGAACAGGCGCCAGGTAAGGAGAATCAGTTTCAAGAACAATATGTTTAGGATCGATTTCTTTTACTACTTTATCAAGTCCGGAATTCTTAAAAGTAACAATCCCGCCTATGCCAAGTTTGAATCCCATTGTTATGGCACGGTGGGCCTGATCTAAATTGCCGGAAAAACTATGAAATATCCCTTTTGGGTAACCAGGTTTAAATTCTTCAAGTATTTGAAATACCTCATCAAATGATTCCCTGATATGGATAACCACAGGCAGGTGATTATCAATAGCCAGACCAATTTGTTCTCTGAAAGCTTTCATTTGTTCTTTTTTATAAGTCTTATCCCAAAACAGGTCAATACCAATTTCACCTATTGCAATAAAGTTTTCTTTTAGAAGATTCTCCTTAACCTTATTAAGTTCATCCATGTAATTTTTTTTCACCGAAGTTGGATGAAGCCCAATCATAGGAAAACAGAAATCAGGATATTTATTTACAACATCCATCATTGGCTTAATTGACCTGGTGTCGATATTAGGAAGACATATTTTCTCTATTCCCTCCCTGATAGCTCTGTTTATTACCTCGTTACGGTCATTATCGAATTCAGGCAAATACAGATGTGAATGAGTATCAATGAATTGCATAATAAATTACTTTTTTTTTATGTTGTAGAATACATATGAATATAAGGTTTTTTGGTTATGAAAAAGGGGAATTATAGAAAATTATGATAATATTTGTACGTATTGTATAATTCCTGTTTTACACAAAAACAGAAGACATAAACAGATTTGAAATACAAACAGCAAAAAATATCAATAATTACCCAAATAAAATTATATGTACTTATCAGAAGTTTCAACAGAACTGGAATCAATTGTTGATGCAAGCATAAAAAAGCATAACAAGTTTCTTATTGCTGTTTTACAGGATATTCAGAGGCATTACAATTATCTGCCTGAAGATGCAATAAAACTGGTTGCCGATAAATTAGAAATGCCTCTTCGTGATATTTATGGGGTTGCCAGTTTTTATAAAGCTTTTAGTTTTAATAAAAAAGGGAAGCATATAATAACGGCCTGTCTTGGAACTGCATGTCATGTACGCGGGGGACCAAAAATTGTAGATGCAATAACAAAAGAATTAAATATTAAACCGGGTGAAACCACCAAAGATATGCAGTTTTCTTTGGAAACAGCAGCTTGCCTGGGTTGTTGTGCTATTGGCCCCATTGTTGTTGTGGATGGTGTTTATTTTTCTAATGTAAAGCCAACAATGGTTAAGAAAATTATTGAACAGACAAAGTCCGGTATAGAAAAGACCGATATAGAAAAATACAAACACATTTTTCCTGTTAAGGTTAGTTGTCCCCGATGCAACCACAGCTTAATGAACACTGAACACCTTATTGATAATTACCCGTGCATTCATATTACCGTATCATTCGGTCGTAAACACGGGTGGCTAAGATTATCTTCACTTTATGGCAGTTATAGTATTGAATCGGAGCATGAAATACCGATGGATACTGAACTAAACTGCTTTTGCCCCCATTGTCACACAGAGTTAACCAGTAGTTTTGAATGTCCTATATGTGGTGCAAATATGGTTCCCCTGATGATTCGTGGTGGTGGAACCGTGCATTTCTGTCCTCGCCGCGGATGCAAAGGACATATGTTAGATGTATAAAATTTATTTAGTAATTTGCTATTACTATTTTTAAGGTCAAAGGAATATGAAAAAGATCTCTTCCATTGAAGAATTTATAAGTTTTCGCAAGTCAATACTTAATGAACCGGCAGACAATACTCCCACACTGGTTATTAGTGCAGGTACTTGTGGACAGGCAAGTGGCGCGAACGATATTATGCGAGCAGCAAAACGTTATATACTTGAACATCACCTGCACGAAAAAGTATCAATAAGAGTAACAGGTTGTTTGGGATTTTGCCAAATTGAACCTTTTATCCTTGCGGAACCTGAAAACTATATTTATCCAAATTTAAAGACAGAAGATGTCCCAAGAGTTATTAAGGCCATTGTTAAAAAGGAGATTATAAAGGAATTGATGTACAGGGAAAATGATGATGATAAAACTTATTGTACACTTGAAGAGATTCCTTTTTACAAATATCAAACAAGGACCATTTTAAAAAGAAATCAGAAAATTGATCCAATTAGAGTATTCAATTATTTTAAAGCCGGTGGTTATTCCGCATTTGAAAAAGTAATATCTAATCCTGATCAGGAATGGATAATTAGCGAGATAAAAAAGGCTGAACTTCGTGGACGTGGGGGTGCAGGATTTCCTACAGGATTGAAGTGGGAAAATGCACGAAATTCTAATAATGGTTCAGGGAAAAAGTTTGTAGTATGTAATGCTGATGAGGGAGACCCCGGTGCTTATATGGACAGAAATGTTTTGGAAGGCAATCCCCAACTAATTATAGAAGGCATGATCATTGCCGGGATAGCAATTGGTGCTACAAAAGGGTTTGTTTATGTACGAAGCGAATATCCTTTAGCAATTAAACACTCAATGATCGCAATACGCCAAGCGCGTGATATTGGTATACTCGGGGAAAATATACTTAGTACCGGTATCGATTTTGACATTGAAATTGTCCGTGGTGCCGGTGCTTTTGTTTGCGGAGAAGAAACAGCGCTTATCAAATCAATTGAAGGGAAAATGGGACAACCGGAACAGCGCCCACCCTATCCTGTTGACAAAGGAATTTGGGGACATCCCACTTGCATAAACAATGTGGAAACTCTCGCAAATGTTCCGGTAATCATCAACGAGGGTGCAGATGAATACATTAAAGTAGGTATGCCGGGAGCCAGGGGCACTAAAATATTTTCTCTTGTAGGAAAAATAAAAAATACCGGACTGGTTGAAGTTCCTTTAGGAACAACAATACATGAAGTAGTTAATAAAATCGGTGGTGGTCCTTCAGGAAAATCAAAAATAAAAGCAATACAAACCGGTGGTCCTTCGGGTGGCTGTATACCTGAAGAATTGTTTGACCTTCCGATTAATTATGAAAGTTTGAATAAAGTAGGTTCAATTATGGGGTCGGGGGGTATGATTGTGATGGATGAAAGCACCTGTATGGTAGATATTGCAAAGTATTTCACAAACTTCCTTCAGGAAGAATCCTGCGGAAAGTGTTCTGTTTGCAGGGAAGGCACTCAAAGAATGAATGAGATATTGACAAATATTTCCGAAGGTCGTGGTACGATGGAAGATTTGACATTACTTGAAGAATTAGGTCCGGTAATTAAAGATGCCTCAATGTGCGGATTGGGTCAGACTGCTCCAAATCCTGTACTGGCAACTATTAAATATTTCAGAGAAGAGTATATTGACCATATTATAAAGAAAAAATGTAAGGCAACTGTATGTAAAGAAATTGTTTCTTCCCCTTGTCAATATACCTGTCCGATTAATACAGATGTTTCTGTTTATGTTGCTTTAATAGCCAGGAAAAAGTATGCTGAAGCTCTGGAAGTAATTAAAGAGACAAACCCGTTTGCATCTGTTCTATCACGTATTTGCCATCACCCATGTGAAAATAAATGCAAAGCAGGAGAAGGAGGGGATCCCATTGCGATCAGGGATCTCAAAAGATTTGCTACTGATTATGGAATAGAGAATAATCTATATTCTACAACCGAACCTGTTAAAAAAACCAATGGTATAAAAGTAGCTGTAATAGGTTCAGGACCTTCAGGTCTAACATGCAGTTTTTATCTTTCAAAAATGGGTTATGAAGTTACAGTTTTCGAAAAAGAATCAGTTATAGGTGGTATGTTAACGCTTGGGATACCCGAATATAGATTACCCAGAAAAATACTTAAGGTAGATCTGGATTATATAAAAAGTGCCGGGATGGAGATAAAAACAGATTTTGCACTTGGCGAAGATTATACTATAGATGGCTTGCTTGACCAGGGTTATAAGTCTGTATTTCTGGCTACCGGTTCACATCAGTCATTGAAACTTGGTATTCCCGGTGAGGAAGTTGAAGGTGTAATACCCGGAATGCAGGCACTTGCAGCATTAAATCTTGGGAAGAAAATAGAACTTGGGAAACGAGTGGGGATAATAGGCGGAGGGAATACCGCAGTTGATGCTGCCAGGCGTGTGTTACGGGCAGAGACATCGGAAAGTGTAACTATGATTGATGCCGCAAGGAGTGCATTACGTACCACAAAGCCCGAAAATGTTACAATATTTTATAGAAGAACTATCGAGGAAATACCTGCTTATAAAGAAGAGGTAGACGGAGCAGGGGATGAAGGAATAAAAATTGAATATTTAACAGCTCCTGTAAGAATAATTACAAATAAAGGAAAACTAAAAGCCTGTGAATTTATAAGGATGAAGTTAGGAGAGATAGATGAATCGGGAAGAAGACGACCGGTGCCAATTAAAGGATCTGAATTTACAGTTGAACTGGATACTCTTATTGTTTCAATAAGCGAAAGTCCTGATATTTCGTTCCTGAAAAATGAAGGACTTGAATTTTCAAAATGGGATACAATTATAATTGACCCGGAAACCTGTCTTACAAAACGACCGGGGATTTTTGCCGGTGGTGATATGGTTACCGGTCCTAATACTGTTGTTGATGCTGTTGCCGCAGGAAAAATCGCTTCAGAATCTATTGATCAATATTTAACAGGGAAAGAAGTAAAACGGGAGTATAAATTAACCCGACCTTCAAAATACATTGAGCCTGTCGAGTTTTCGAACAAAGAACTGGATGAATTAATATCAGCCAAACGATCAGAAATGCCTCTTTTATCATCTGAAAAAAGAAAGTATAACCTAATGGAGGTAAATCAGGGATTGACTGAAGAACAAGCAATTAAGGAGGCGAAAAGATGCCTGAGATGTGAACTGGAAACCATAGACGGTAAGAAGTTTTTGAAGAATCTTGAGGAAGTGGAAGAAAGGGGATAGAGGGAGTAGAGGGAATAGAGGGAATAGAGGGAAGTGTGGAATAATGGAACGATAGAACGATAGAATGATGAACATATAATACATAACATGTATGAAAATAAAAATTGACGGGATAAGTTTTGATGCACCTGAATATTTCACAATACTTGATGCAGCTAGGTTTCTCGGTTTAAACATTCCGACATTATGTTACCATGAAGGCTTGTCGCCCGGGGGAAATTGCCGTTTATGCGTTGTTGAGATAGGAAAAGGGGACAGAACTAAATTGGTAACTTCCTGTACATATCCGGTTGAAGAGGGACTAGTTGTGCGTACATCCTCTGAAAGAGTTATAAAAGCAAGAAAAATGACACTTGAGTTGTTAATAGCACAATCTCCGACATCCAAAGTGTTACAGGACCTTGCTTCAAAAATGGGTTTGAAACAAGTAAGGTTCAAGCCAAAGTGGGAAAGTTGTATAAATTGCGGATTGTGTGTGAGAATGTGTGAAGAACAGATGAAAGCAAAAGCCATAGGATTTGTAAATAGGGGAAATAAATTGGAAATTACCACTCCTTTTGATATGGAATCAGAAGATTGCAGGAAATGTGGTGCCTGTATGTATATATGTCCGGTAGTTACTCTGAGATGTCACGGGGCGCATCCGGAAAGTGTGTTATGTAGCGGATGCTATAATAGTCTCCAGCCAACATGCACTTCAAATGAAGATAATTATAATTGCTGGATGGGGTTAAAAAATGAATGTGGAACATGTTATAATGGAGAATCAAACGAAAATATTAACGAAAATATTAAATAATTAAAGGAGAATTTGAATATGAAATACGGAAAAATTAATGCATCAGCAGCAACTTTAACAAAGAACAGAACAGAAGATGCTATTGTTCCTTCAAGTGGAATGTGTGCTACCTGTATTGATGGTTGTATAGGTATGTGCGATATTGGTAAATCAGCTTACAGAGGCACGGAAGTTATTTATCCCCAGCCCTTTGGCATGGTATCTTCGGCGGGAGAAAAAGAATATCCCGTGGACTTGTCGCATTTTACAATACTTGGCACCTGCAGGGGTGCGCATGGGATTGAGGCAGATTCAGACATAGCTTTGTTTGAAAATGTTAATATTGAGCAAAAAATCGGACATGATAAAAGTATTAAAGTAAAAATGCCGGTTGTTATTCCCGGACTTGGATCAACAAACATAGCAAAAAACAACTGGGAAGGACTTGCTATTGGAGCAGCTATATCCGGAATAATTTCCACCATTGGTGAAAATGTTTGTGGTATGGACCCGGAGTCAACTATTAAAAACGGAAGAATCACTCATTCTCCTCAATTGGAAAACCGGGTCAGAATTTATCAGAGATGGCAGCAGGATGGCTATGGAGGTATTGCTCTGCAGGCAAACGTAGAAGATACAAGCCTTGCTGTTCAGGAATATGCGATAGAAAAACTGGGTGTTGAGATTGTTGAGTTGAAATGGGGGCAAGGGGCAAAAGATATCGGTGGCGAGGTTAAAATAAAGGAACTCAAACGTGCCCAAATGTTAAAAGGGAGAGGTTATGTTGTACTACCTGATCCTAATGACCCGAACATTATTGATGCTTTTAACAGGCATGTTTTTCATGAATTTGAACGGCATTCAAGAGTAGGCATGGTTGAAATTGAGAGTTTTTTGAAAAGAGTGGAAGATTTAAGAGCTGCCGGTGCGAAATATGTATTTCTGAAAACAGGTGCTTATCGTCCGGCCGATCTGGCTTTGGCAGTAAGATGCGCGTCTGAAGCAAAGATAGATCTTCTTACTGTTGATGCAGCAGGAGGGGGAACAGGAATGAGTCCGTGGAGAATGATGAACGAATGGGGTGTGCCGCCAATTGAATTATGGTCATTATTTTACAGTTATCTGGATAAATTGGCAAAGAACGGAAAGTATGTACCTGATGCCGCATTTGCCAGTGGAATTACAATGGAAGACCAAATGTTTAAAGGATTGGCACTTGGAGCCCCGTATTTTAAAATGGTTGGTATGGCAAGAGCACCATTGGCTGCTGCAATGGTGGGCAAAAACATAGGACTGGCAATTGAAGATAATGAATTGCCTGTATATGTATCACGCTTCGGGCGAACAAAAGATGAAATATTTGAAACAGCCCCCGAACTTAAATTAATGTTTGGTGAGAAGTTTGATGATATCCCTACAGGTGCCATAGGTCTTTATACCTATATGAAAAGACTTAGCCAGGGACTAAGACAAATTATGGCAGGTTCAAGAAAATTTGCAATAGAGTACATTGACAGAAATGATATATCTGCTTTAACACAGGAAGCAAGCGCCATAAGTAAAATACCTTACATAATGGATTGTGATAAGGAGAGTGCAGAAGAATTATTAAATTTTTAGTTTAATCAACAATTTTGTATTGTTTTATCTTGGAGAGTAGGGTAACACGGGAAATTCCAAGCATTTTTGCTGCTTTTGATTTGTTACCTTTAGTATAGGATAAAACTTTTCTCAGATGATTTTTTTCGAGTTCTTTCAATGAAGAAGGTGCTGAGTCATCAATAAAATCAGTGGTGGGACTCATATTTTCCATACAGTATCCGGGAAGTGATTTTTTTTGTATTTCATTACCTGATTCAATGATAATAGCACTATTTATTAAGTTCATTAATTCCCTGACATTGCCTGGGAAAGAATAATTTTTCAAACAATTAATAACCGGTTTTGATATTCTTTTGATTTCTTTCTTATATTTTTTGTTAAACTTTTTTAAGAAATAATTAGCCAGCAGAGTGATATCTTCTTTTCTGCTTCTAAGCGGAGGGAGTTTTATTGAATTAATGTTAAGACGGAAAAACAGGTCTTTCCGGAAATTTCCGGTGTTAATTTCTTCAAACAGGTTCTTATTTGTTGCTACAATTATTCTAAGATCAACTTTTAAGTTTTTTGTAGAACCAAGTTTGTAAAACTCTTCTTCCTGTAGTACCCTGAGGAGTTTTACCTGGATTGGCAGAGAAAGTTCGCCAATTTCATCTAAAAACAGTGTTCCGCCATCAGCCTCTTCAATAAATCCGGTTTTATTTTTTTCAGCACCTGTAAAAGCCCCTTTTTCATATCCGAAAAATTCAGACGAGAATAATTCATTAGCAAACGTCCCAGCGTTAACTGCTACGAATTTTTTATTTCTTCTGTTACTTATTTTATGAATAGCTTCTGCAATTAGTTCTTTACCTGAACCACTTTCACCCCATATTAAAATACTATTATCAGTAGCTGCAAATTTTTCAACATAATGAAAAATATTTATCATTTCGTCATTCTGCGTAATTATCTTACTGAATGCCTCTTTGTGTTCTAAGCTGCTGAATGACAGGGAGGTATTTGATTTGATGCCTGTTTTATATAGTTCTTTCTTTTTAACAATTGAGTTGAGTGCAGCAATTAATTTTTCTTCATTAACAGGTTTCAACATATAGTCAAAGGTTCCCAGTTTCATTGCAGCGATAGCAAGATCTATATCCTCAACCCCAGTTAAAACAATTGTAGTTATATCTATTTCTTTTTCTTTTATGTATTTTAGAACATCCAGACCTGTAACATTTGGCATATCCATGTCAAGAAGTAAAACATCGAAATCTGCTTTATCCAAATATTCAAATGCCTTTCTGCTATCCTGTAAAGTTTGAATTTCAAATTTACCTGACTGAAGCAGGAAAATATTCAGAAAATTTAATATTGCCTGATTATCATCTATTACGAGTACTTTTGTCATTATTTCTCTTTTGTCATTACTTCTTTTGTTGAATAACCGGGATATGAATTGTAAAAGTTGTTCCTGAACCTAATTTGCTTTCAACGTTAATTGTCCCATTGTGGTCCTTAATAATTCCATATGAGATTGACAAACCTAAACCTGTTCCGCCCTCATTTCTTTTTGTAGTAAAAAACGGATCGAAAATATTCTTTCTTGTTTCTTCATCCATTCCTTCCCCGTTATCTGTGAATTTTATTATTATTTCATTTTTTGATTTATCATGTATGGTTTCAACAGTTATTAAACCGTTCTCATTTTTAATTGCTTCTGAAGCATTGATAATAATGTTCATAAGCACTTGTTCCAATTTCCGGATATTGCCTTTAAATTTTGGAATATCAGGAGAAAGTTTATGTTCGATATTCGCGTTGGATTTTATGTACTTTTGAGTTAAAGCAAGGTGATCTTTGATTAAGTGGTTAATATCAACGATTTCCAACAGAGTTTCTTCGTCTTTCTTTGCAAAATTACGCAGATCCGATACAATTTTTTTTGTCCTGTTAGCGCCGTCTATCATATCATTAAGCAGAACAGGGAAATTTTCTTTAAAAACGTCATAATTCAGACGGGCTATTTTTTTGTTCTTATTCTCAGCATAATAATTATCCAATATCGGGAGAATATCATTAAATGCCTCACTGACTATTTTCAGGTTTCCCAGAATGAAGGTGTTTGGATTATTAACTTCATGGGCAATACCTGCAACTAATTTTCCAAGCGACGCGAGTTTATATGATTGCTGAAGCTGGGTTTCGATTTTTTTATTCATTGTAATGTCCCTGCATACTTCCAGAACCTTATCTGTTTTACCTTTTTTGTTAAAAATTGGATATGAGCGAAGCAGGAAATACTGATTGGACCACTTTTTCTCAAAAATATTATTCTTACCACTTTCAAAAGTTTCAGATGCAGGACAGTTATCACATTTACTATCCGAATTAAATAATTTCCTGTAACATTTTCCTGAATCTCCAATATCCTCTTTATTCGACATTATTATGTTGTAATTTTTGTCTATTACAACAATTCTATCAGTGATAGCACTGAAAAATGTTTTTAGCTTTTCAGTACTTTCATAACATTTATCAGAGGTTTCGTGACATTCTTGGGTTATTTGTATTAATTTTTTATTTTTTAATAATAATTTTTTCTTTTGGTTTTCAATATCTTTCTTCTTTTCATTTTTTTCTATAGCCCTTGAAATTTTCCCCGAAATTTCATCAATCATTTTTTTTTCTTCTTTCAGAAAACTGCCTTCAGTGTGTAAATTTTCTATGATCTCTCCTCTTTTTTTTTCTGTTCAGGATTATATCTGTCCTTATTTTATCATAAGTTTTCCGGTTTTCCTTTATTCCATATATTTTTCCGTCTATCATTAAATTTACGTTAACAGATTCCGGAAATTGAGATCCTTCTTTCAGATGAAAAGTGATTTTTTCAAAAGTTTCTTCCAGGTTTTTTGAAGTTTCAATATCCCTGCTTATGTTATACAAACATTCAAGCTCTTTAACCCTTTCCTTCAAATCATGTTCGATTTTGCTAATCTGAATTTTATTATTTTTCATCGAATTATATTTTGTAAAATCAACTATTTTAATTAGAATTAGAAATCCATCTTCTTTGATGGTGGCTATGTCCTTTTTTGTAA
>JAGGXD010000158.1 GCA_021163295.1 Bacteroidales bacterium | reverse complement strand
TTTTGTGGGTAGGGAAATCCCAAAACCGCCCTTAAAGTCGGTATTCGGGCTGGCTTTGTTAGCCCTTTGGTAAGCTTTGGTTTGAACCTGGCTAGTGTGGCTTGCCAATGTACTTACAAATAGAGAGGTTCATATTATTCACTTTTTTCATTTTCACCAATGAATTCAATAATTAAAGTATTAAAATTTTTATTTTGGCTTATTGTTCCCACATAATAAAGTATACAATCAATATTATTTCTTTATCATATATACTAATTTTGCTTATTCATATCTCAGTGCCTCCACCGGATTCCTAGTAGCTGCCCGCCAACTTTGCCAGCTTACTGTAAGCAACGCAATACCCAATGCCAACAAACCAGCAAAAGCAAATACCCAAAAGCTTAATTCAGTTTTATAGGCAAAATTATTAAGCCATTTGTGCATGGCATACAAAGCTATTGGACAAGCAATTATAAATGCAATCACAATCCATTTTATAAAATCCTTGTTGAGCATTATCATTACTTCTGATATTTTAGCTCCGTTTATTTTGCGGATGCTAATTTCTTTCGAACGTTGCTGAGTAGTGATTAAAACCAACCCAAACAACCCAAGACAAGCTATAATAATCGCAATTATAGAAAAGCCGGTAAAAATCTGTTGTAATTCTTCCTCCGACTTGTATAACTGACCATAAGTTTTATCTAGAAATTCGTAGTCAAAAGGTATTTGCGGTGCAAACTCATTCCAAATACCTTCAATATATTTTATAGACTGTGCTGTATTTTGATTGTTGATTTTAATGTTAATATGTGAATTCCAATCGGCATACCACAAAGCTGATGGTTTCAGTTTTTGGCGGAAAGAATCATAAAAAAAGTCTTTGACCACGCCAATAATTTTCACCTTCCTGTTAAAAAGAGTAAGTTCAGTATTCAAAACTGACTTTAGACCGAATTCTTTAGCAAAGGTTTCATTAACAATAATTGCCCCTTCCTTATCGCCTTGTATCTCCCATGAAAAATTTCTGCCATCGAGCATCCCGATATCCATCGTTGGAATAAAATCAGGATCGACAGTTGTAACAGCATATGTTTTCTTTATTCCATTATGCTCGTATGTCGCAGTAATAGGAAGACCTTTCCCAAGTCCGGTATTCGTACGTGTTACTGATATAATATTTGGATTCTGGAGAAGTCTTTGTTTGAAAACGTTATACTCCAGTCCAATTTGCTGACTCTGATTAAAGTCTATAATATTAGCCGTATTTAATCCCAAGGATTTGTCCTTCACAAAATCAATTTGTTTAGAAATTAGTACCGTACAAATAATCAGAGAAATTGAAATAACAAATTGAAAAACAAAAAGTCCAAATTGTAAAGAGGTCTTCTTTTTCCCTTTTGTGGCTTCTCCTTTCAGAATAGAAGTTATTTTAAAAGATGATAGATAAAATGCAGGATAAATGCCCGCAATAATACCTATTACAAGGATACCTATTGCAAAGTATACAACCAGTAATGGTTGATGGATAATATCAAATGAAATCTGAGCATGAGTGATATTATTAAAGTAAGACTTACTAAGCATGATCATTAATAATGAAACCGGTGCAACCAAAACACTGATAAGTACCGATTCAAAAAGAAATTGTTTGATGAGTTCGAAACGTAATGAACCAATAACTTTTCGGATACCAATTTCTCTCGCACGCAATAACGATTTAACAACAGTAAGGTTAACAAAATTAACCAATGCTATGGCTAAAATAAATATTCCGACAAGCTGAATAAGAAAAATTAATTGTCGCTTATTATTGTTATAAAACGGAACATCCGACAACGAAACAATACCTATTTCCTGATGTTCATTTTCAGCAAAATATATTGACTCGCATTCCTCCCATAATTTGCTTAATTTCTCTTCAACGATTTTACTATTCTGATTATCCAACAGAGAAAAAGTACTATACATCCAGTTTGACCAATCTGAATCCATATCCCTTCCGGTTGGTTTAATGGAATATAAGGTTGCGAAAGATGCTACGGCATTAAAGATAACAGATGAATTGTCTAGAATATTTTCAATAACTGCAGTTACCGTCATGTCCATTTCGGGCAGATTAGACCTGTCTCCAATATAATGGATTGATTTGCCAACTGAATTATCGGTTCCAAACAAAAGCTGTGACGTATTTCGGGTTAACACAATTGAATATGGATTATTTAAAGCAGCGCTTGGATTTCCATAGATTACCCTAAAACTAAACATATCGAAAAAATTACTGTCTGCGAAAACAACATTTTTAACTTTCACTTTTTTTGATGATCCACCATTTTCATCAACCTCAATAAAAGGAGCCTGACCTCCACCCGCATAATAATCAATTCGAGTAACAGACCTTATTTCCGGTATGCTTTCCTTCATTAAATTGGCAAGTGGAGTGGTTGTGTAAAATTCTTTGCCGATATTAACCTGATAGATATCTTTATAATTAAGGTTGAATTTATCATAACTCAATTCATGTGTGGAGTACATGGAAATCAAGAAAAAGACGGCAATTCCAATTGCCAGTCCGCCCATGTTGATCAATGTATCAACCTTGTTTTTGAGTAGATTTCTTAATGCAATTTTTAATTTCATGGCTAAATGTTTAAGTATTTTTCTTTATTTTTAAATTAATATTCAAAGTTCGTTTTATTCATACCTCATCGCATCAACCGTATTTCTTGTTCGGTTTCAATAAGGCCATCTTGCTGACAAGAATTCTGAAAAGCTTAAAATTAAGATTGAAAACCTCCTGGCCGCCTACTTGTTTTTGATCAAAATTTATAGTCCACTTAGCCATATCTTCAATTGTACTGTACATGCCACTCGGACCAATCATCGCCCAACTATCGGGATTGGTATGATATTTACCATCACTGCCTTTAGTGTATCCGTATGCCCCGCCCAGGTATCATTTCAGTATAATCATTGCGAATAAAACTTGAGCTCATTTTTAGTGGTTCAAGAATATTGTTTTTGCCCCAGGTGGGGAATGGTTCACCACTTAACCTATTTACTATTTCAGCCAGTAAAACATACCCTGCATTAGAATATAAATGTTCAGAACCGGGCTCAAAGTTCAATCCTTTCTGATTAAGTGCAAGTGTAAGTAAATGCTCAAACTTGATAACATCATTTAAATCCCAACCGGCAAGACATAATGAGCCCATAGTGTCGCGGAATCCTGCTGTGTGAATTAAAAGCTGCCGGATAGTGATTGTATACCCAAAATCATGCATTTCAGGAATATATTTTCGGATATCGTCGTCAAGAGAAATCTTTCCTTGCTCCGCCAGCATGCAGATTGCAAAAGCTACAAATTGTTTTGATACAGAAGCAAGTTTAAAAACTGTATTAGGAGTTATCGGAACCGAATGTTCAAGATTTGCCATTCCGTAATAACTTTTGTGAATTAAAGTGCTATCCTGGATTATTACTAATGCACCTCCAGGTTCTGTCGAAACAGCATCTTTTTTAAAAATCATATCGGCAATCTGATTACTTTCCGGCATTTTTATATTGGGATCTGCTCCATTCTCTACTAACTATTCATACATTGGTTTATTACCACGTAATATTGCACAATGCAAAGTTATAAGTCCATAACCTACTTTTACATTTATATCAACACCTTCTGAAATGAGCTCTTTTACTCGGTATAAATTACCATCCCAGGCAGAAAATACGAGTGAATCTTCTTTTGATTTAGCACTATAATTCTCCAAATCTTCAGTATTTGATTGAGAAAATATTTCAAGTGGAGAAATAAAGAAAAACAGGAATAATGATAATATTAAAACTTTACATTTAACCCACTATGATAAATCCTTTTGCAAACTGTAATTCATATAGGTCCTTTCTATTATTCGTTCAAATAATTTGACTTTCTAATAAAAGAGACGATAATCTCAAAGGAATGTTACATACATCGGGGTAGAAAAACAAAATAAATTGCTTTCAGCAAGCTCGTCCTTCGTCCTCGGTTCCCTTCAAATTTGCACCTGCTTATCAATGGAGCACCAATCCAATCTATCTGCTATTTTATCAGTAATCTATTTTTTATCTGTCAATTTATAGAGCTATTTTGTTTCGTGTCGCTCTGATACATCGAGTAGACAAGGGGAATTTCACCCCAAGTCTCTCTCAGAACCGTACGTGATACTCTCGCATCATACGGCTCTTCAGTTAATATTTCTATTGGTGAAGTCCTCCCATTTGCATGGTTGCTAATTCAATAAAAATATTAAGCTGCTACTCCCTTCACTCCATTCCCATTACAGGAACTTCATTATTACTACGAAGTAGTCCGCCATCACATAAAACATCGGTATTTTGACTTACAAGTGTTTACCCTGTTTGTGCATTTCCCTTTTTCAGCTCTATGTGACTTCCTCTGTTCCATAAATAAGCCTAAATAGAAATCATGCCTCCTCTATAACGCCTGCCGTATAGCCAGTAAAACAGGTGTCCGCTATACTCATCCCCCGTCACAAGTATACAATGGGTTTTGACAGATTGTTCGTTTTCTCGGTACTTCATCAGAGGTTCATTTTCATTCATCTTTTCTATTCCTACCTAATCCATCCAACTGGACTTTTTCCCCAACCGTTCAATACCTCATGGTCACCCAATCAGCACCATGGGGCGGTTTGCTGGTCTGCCTGTACATTACCAGCGGAAGACCTACTTCCATCTTATTTACAGCATTGAACCTCAGTTTAAACTCCGAGCTTCATTCAGAGCACACTTGCATACAACGGTTTGAATATGGTGCGTTTGGCATTTCAAAGCTCAATTTTTCAATTTACTACTATGTTTATTTATTGCTACCATCTTCATTATTAGCACTATCTGCCAAATGCACTATATTTTTTGTTGGGCTTAGTTATTATTCATTTCTATTTATGAAATCCATTAATATTCTATTGAATTCAATTGGTTTGTCAATATTTGCACAATGTCCTGCACCTTCAATCATTAGATATTCACTGCTTTCAATATCATTATGCCATTCTTTAGCCATTTTTTTCGATAATTCTATGTCAAATTCTCCAATTAACATTAAAGTCGGGTATTTGGGCTTAATGTTTTTTCTGTCTTTAATTACATTTTGAAGTCCTTGCATTACCATAAATGATTTTCTTTCATAATGACCTGTAGTTTTATAAAACAAGGCTTGCCCTTTTTCTGATTTGCAAATATTCTCTGCAGTCATCTTTCTAAATGCTTTCATAGAAAATATTGCTCTAAATATCAAACTCAAATTATAAGACCTTTGAGTTTTAGCAACTTCCTTATTCTCTTTATTTATATCATATCCACCAAGTGCTGTCAGAGTATTAATTTTCTCGGGATATTCAATTGCAAAATATTGAGCAATCAGTGATCCCATTGAAATTCCAACAAGGTGAGCCTTGTCAAATCCTTCAATGTCAAGAATTTTTTCAATGTGATTTGACGAAGCATCTATTTTATCCTTTGATTTCTTGGCTTTTGATAATCCGTGTCCGATTAAGTCAATAGTAATAACTCTATATTTTTTTGAGAAAAAATCTATTTGCTGGTCAAATGCTCGATGGTCAGAAAATGCAGGATGTAAAAACAGAACTAAATCATTATTTTCTTTTCCTGATACGAAATAATGGATTTTATAATCGTCCATTTTCAAAGTCTTATGCTCAATTGAACTTTCAATTTGAACATTAAATTCTTTATTTTTCTTCATTTGCTCAATCCTTTTTTCATAAAAAACATTATCAATTTCGAGATAAATCTTAAATCCTAAAATTGGAATTAAAATTAAAAGCAAAATTATTAATATCCTTTTCTTACTCTTTCGTTTCATTTTCTCTAATAAAGCCCAATGGTTGTTGTGCGTTCGTTATTTTTTATCAATTGTCTTAAAATTAAATCCTTTTATTATCAGCCAGAATGCTAAAAATAATTCATTAAGAATCATCGGTAGCAATAATACATTTAATATGGTTGAATTAACTCCAAATAATTTTATTATAGTTATTACAAAAAGTATTAT
>JAGGXD010000068.1 GCA_021163295.1 Bacteroidales bacterium | reverse complement strand
TTCTGCTGACGTAGGAATAATCAATAGTTGAGAAGTTCTTAACTATTGATTTTCCCCAGTCATGGTTAGCCTGTACTATTCATAAATATTGAAAAATGATAATATTTATGAATACGTCAGGCTAAATTGAGTTCAAATTAAGAAATAATATATGAAACACGAAAGCACAACACTTAAGTATCGTTTTCGGCGGTAGCCGAATATGTACTTTATGTTGAACTAAACCGGATTTAGTATGATTGATACCTTATAATATTGTGGAATCGATTATTTCAGGTGAGCTTGTTTGTAAATTTTGTATTTCATTTTACGGTTTTTCGACCTGTTTGGAAATATCCGGTTTCTCTTCAGGCACAAACTGTAGCTCAAGGTGTCGTTTTGTCGTTTCGTTGTACCTTATAACATAATATGAATTCAACCCCGTTCGGGGTTGTGGTTAGATTTTTATACCATATAACCACAGGCGTTACTGTGACTATCTGAATTAGACCCCATCCGGGGTGGTCTCTTTGTTGATTGCAATGGTAGAAAGAAGAATTAACTTAGTTACAATCTTCTACTCCTCTTTCTTCCCGGCTTTCTTTTTAGTAGAGATGTATGCCAATGACAGCATTAATATACCAATAATAAGCATACCCAAACCGGTCCATAGATTGACATTAATATCAAGTGATCTATGGTACATTTCAGTATTACTACCGGTTACCAGTCCGAAAATTGTTAACATAAGCCCGATAAGGGAGAATAAGTAACCTATTGGATAACGAATATCTAAACCCATAATTTATAATTTTTACCAGAATAAAATACTTAAAATGATTGAAATAACACCAACGATAATTGCAAGGGTAACAGGTTTCTCATGCCATTTTAGTCCTTCTTCCATTTCTTTAGGTGTAAGTGAGTAAACAAGTCCCTTTAGCTGATCGTCTGTTTTTATCTTTTTTGTGAGGATTGAAATAATCATTGTTAACACAAAACAGGTTGCGAATGCATAAATGGCAGTCCAGAAATTCTGTGCCATTTCGCTTGGATATGTATGTATTACTGTTCCCAGCCAACCACCTTTCACCAGCGACATTGCGCCTGCAGGAACAGTTAGTCCATGATGCAATGCAGCTGCTGCTGTTCCTGAAAGCAATCCGAAAAATGCTCCATGCCCTGTGCCTCGTTTCCAGAACATGCCAAGAAGGAATGTAGCAAACAGGGGAGCGTTAATGAAAGCAAATACTAACTGGAGAAAATCCATCAGGTTGTTAAACAGGCTTGCCACATATGCTGCAAGAATACTTACAAGTATTCCAAATACTGTAGTAAGCTGTCCAACACGCAGGTAATGTTTATCAGATTTGGTTTTGTTAATATAGGCTTGATAAATATCATAAGTGAATACCGTATTAAAGGCAGTAACATTACCGGCCATACCTGACATAAATGATGCCATAAGAGCTGTTAGGCCCAGTCCTAATACACCTGTTGGGAAGTAATATCCAAGCATCATGGGTATTGTCTTGTCGTAATCATAAGCTTCTCCTTTTATGGGAAGCGCGAATCCGCTGTCCGGATCGCTGGTTAATGCAATAGCTATCATTCCGGGTAATATTACCAGGAATGGAATGAACATTTTTGGAATAGCTCCGATAAGCGGGGTTTTACGGGCTGCAGTTATTGAATTTGCTGCCATAGCTCTTTGTACAACCAGGAAGTTCGTACACCAGTAACCAAATGACAGTACAAAACCAAGTCCAACAACAACACCCATTATTCCCACGCCCAAAGGATTTGATTCGGGGCTGCCCATATGTCGCCAGGATTCCGTGTATGCTCCGGCTTCAAAACCATTGTTGACTGCAACAACATCCAGACTGGTTTTTAATCCTTCCCATCCACCAATATTTATTAAAGCGATAATTACCAAAGGAAGAAACCCAACTACAATTAAAAAGAACTGTAACACCTCATTGTAAATTGCAGATGTCAGTCCTCCGAGGTAAATGTAAACAAGTACTATAACGGCTGAAATAAGCAGACTGAAGTTAAAATTCCAACCCAGAAGGGTTTCCATAAGTAAAGCCAGGGCATACATTGATATACCTGAAGCAAATATGGTCATAACAGCGAAAGTAACAGCATTGAATCCCCGTGTTTTTTCATCAAACCGTAATTTCAGATACTCCGGAACTGACCGGGCTTTTGAATTGTAATAAAACGGCATCATAAAGATGGCAAGGAAAATCATGGCAGGAATAGCACCTATCCAGTAAAAATGGACTGTGGCAATACCATATTTGGCTCCTGAGGCAGCCATACCGATTACCTCCAGGGCTCCAAGGTTTGTAGCGATAAATGCTAACCCTGTTATCCAGGCAGGTAGAGAACGGCCGGCTTCAAGAAAATCAGATGATGATTTCATGTACTTTTTCAGGGTCCACCCAATACCAAGCACAAAAATGAAATAAATAAGCATGATGGAGTAATCTATCCATCCAAGATCGAAACTTTGTTCCATGTTAAGAAGTTCTTAGTTATTATTAATAGTAGTAGACAAAAATAGAAATAAATTAGTCAATCAATAATTGTTTTTTATAATTCCTGCAATTTAAATTGTAAAATGCAGATATTGAACTTATTGAATTTCTTTAACACCGTCTCCTACATCAGCAACATAAAAATCAGGTTTCAATCCGGTTCTCTGCTCATACTTTTCTTCTACATTTTCAATAAATATATCTATAGCCTCTTCTTTAACCAGACTAACTGTGCAACCGCCAAATCCTGCACCGGTCATACGTGATCCAAGAACACCTTTTATGTTGCGCGCTTCTTCAACAAGAGTGTCCAGTTCTGTGCCTGTTACTTCATAATCATCTCTTAATGAGTTATGTGATTCATTCATCAGGACGCCAAATTTTAGCATATCTCCATTTTTCAGGGCATCAACAGCTTCAACACAGCGTTGGTCTTCGGAAACAACATGCAAAGCTCTTTTTCTCACAACTTCATCCGGAATACGGTTTGATAATTCATTAAACTCGTTTAGAGATAATTTTCCCAGGTTCTTTACCTTCTTAACCTTATTCAGGTACTTAACTGCCTGTTCACATTCACCACGCCTTTCATTATATTTCGAATCAGCAAGTTGTCTTTTCTTGTTTGTATTTGAGATTATGAGTTTTAATCCATCTAGTTTTAGTGGAACCAGCTCGTAATCTAAAGTGTCACAATCAAGAAAAATTGCGTGATCTTTTTTTCCAACAGAAACGGCAAACTGGTCCATTATTCCGCAGTTAACTCCAATAAAATTATTCTCTGCCCTTTGACATAATAATGCAAGATCCACTAAATTCAGCATATTTTTTCCAAATACCTTATTAATGAAATATCCTGTTACTGTTTCAATTGATGCCGATGATGATAACCCGGCACCATTCGGAATATCGCCTGAATATAACAGTTCAACTCCCTGATCCGGTTCCACACCAATTTTCTTAAATTCATCAAATACACCCAACGGAAAGTTTACCCATTCATTTTCAACTTTATCAGATAATTCAGATAGTGGTATCTCAACAGTAAAATCAAAATTCAGGGAAGCAAATTTTATGGTTTTTGTACCTGTAACCCGTACAGCCATGTAAGTACCATAGCTTAATGCACAAGGAAATACATAACCTCCGTTGTAATCAGTATGTTCTCCTATAAGGTTAACACGCCCGGGAGAGAAAAACAGACGGGGACTCTCGCCGGATTTACCATACTTTTTGTAAAACTCAGCAATGATTATTTCTGATGTCATAATGTCTATGTTTATAATTTGTAAAAAAAATAGGGCTAAATGTATTTATAATAGAGATATTTTTAAAATCTTTAGTGAAATTTCCTTAACCTAAATATACTTTGATTATGGATCATTCAGTCCTTATTGGTTCAATAGGTGTATCACTCTTATTACTGGCATTTATCCTGAATTTGTTTAAAATCCTAAAAACCAGCTCATTCCTTTATTCTTTTTTAAATTTCCTGGGTGCAGGAATTGCTTGTTATACCTCTGTACTAATTAATTTTATTCCCTTTGTTATACTTGAAGTATTCTGGGCCTTGATCGGGCTGTGGGGCATGATCAGGACTTTTTCAAATAAATAAAATCTATTATTATGAAACGAAACAGTTTTTTCTTTATTCTTTGTCTCTTTTTTGTTCAATCAGTTTATTCACAAAATGCAGACAAGATCCCTCTTGACCATTCAGTGTATGATTCATGGAAAGAATTGAGTCATACTATTATCTCAAATGATGGAAACAGGGTAAGCTATGAGGTTAATCCTCAAAAAGGGGATGGCTGGTTGTACCTTTTTAATATGGGAACCGGAAAACTTGATTCCATAGCCAGAGGTTATGATGCTGAGTTCTCTAATGCCGGAAAATATATTGTATTTAAAATAAAACCTCAGTACCAGATTGTAAGAAGAGCAAAAAAGGCAAAGAAAAAGAAAGATAAAATGCCAAAAGATTCGTTGGGAATCCGGGTATTTGAAAATGATTCAATCTATCTTTTTGAACGGGTTAAATCGTTTCAGATCTCTAAAAAGGAAGGTGACTGGATAGCTATTCACCATGAAAAGAAGATACCTGTGAAAGATACAACTGACGTTGAAAATGAGGAACAGGATAAAAAAGAAAAGGATAAAAAAGATAACGAAGAAGGTTCCGACCTGGTTATTTTAAATCCGGTAACTGAAGATTTGCACACATATACTGAAGTAACCGGCTATTTTGTGCCTGAATATGGTGATCGTATAGGATTTATTAGTATAAATTCTGATTCTCTTGATCACTCAATTGTTAAAATATTCGATACAAAAACAAAGAAAGTTGCTGATATTTGGAAAAAGGATGGTGTTTCAAAAAATCTATCCCTTGATAATTCGGCTGAAAAAGCTGCTTTTATTCACTCTGAAGATACGGGAAAAGTAAAAGTGTTTAGTTTGTATTACTGGGATAAAACATTCTTAGATGCAGTTTTAGTTGCTGATACAACAACACAAGGAATGCCTGCCGGTTGGAGTGTAAGTGAAAATGGGAAGACATATTTTTCCGATGATGGGGAAAAACTCTACTGCGGAACGGCTCCAAAGCCTGAAACAGAACCCGAAGATACTTTACTTGATGAGGAAAAATACAGACTTGATCTGTGGAGCTGGACAGACCCCCTGCTTCAACCACAACAGAAAAATCAGGTTGAAAGAGAAAAGAAAAGAACTTACCAGGCAGTTATCCATCTTGATAATAAAAAGATAGTTCAATTGGCTGATGAATTTCTACCTGATATTGACCTTATTTTGGAAGGGGATGGTGATGTTGCTCTTGGCGTATCAGGTTTGCCTTACCGGAAATCATTATCATGGGATGCTAATCGTTATCATGATCTCTATCTTGTTGATTTAAAAACGGGAAAAAGAAAATTGATTAAAGAAAAGGCTCCCTCACGATATGAAATGTCACCATATGGCAAATATGTTATCTGGTACGAAACTGCTGACAGTTCATGGTATAGCTGGTCGTTAGAAACAAATAAAAAAATTGCACTTACAGTATCTGTCAATACTGATTTTTACGATGTACTCAATGACAGACCCATGGATCCAAGACCCTATGGTGTTGCAGGTTGGATTGGAAAAGATGAAAAAGTTTTGATTTATGATAGGTTTGACCTGTGGAAAATTGATCCTGCCGGCGAAGATGAACCAAAAAACCTTACTATGGGATTTGGGAAAGAAAATAACACGAGGTTACGGTATGCGCGACTTGACCCTGAAGAAAAAAGTATAAATCCCAAAGGAAATATTATGCTGAATGCATTCCATATTTACAATAAGAAATCAGGTTTTTACCGCACCGGAGTGAAAAAAACCGGACAACCTGAAAAATTGATCATGGGAGATTGCCGGTATTATTATCCTGATAAAGCTAAGAATGCAGGTAAACTAATATGGAAAAAATCAACTTTTCAACAATATCCTGACCTGTGGATCAGTGATATGGATTATAAAGACCAAAGTAAGCTTTCAAACACAAATCCACAGCAGAGTAAATATTTATGGGGTTCTGTTGAGCTTGTTGAATGGATGTCATTTGATCATCAACAATTGCAGGGATTGTTGTATAAACCTGAAAATTTTGATCCTCAGAAAAAATACCCTATGCTTGTTTATTTTTATGAACGTAGTTCGGATGGAATACATAATCACAGAATACCATCACCCAGTCGTTCTACTATTAACAGGGCATATTCTACCAGTAACGGCTATATTGTGTTTGTACCCGATATACCTTATACCGTCGGTTATCCGGGTCACAGTGCTTACAAAGCTGTTGTAAGCGGTACTATGGCGATGTTAAACAAATATGAATTTATAGATGCTGATCATATCGGACTAAATGGTCAGAGTTGGGGAGGTTACCAGATAGCTTATCTTGTAACACGTACTGATTTATATAAGTGTGCATTTTCAGGAGCACCTGTGAGTAACATGACCAGTGCTTATGGTGGGATTCGCTGGGGATCAGGTATGAGCAGAATGTTCCAGTATGAGCAAACACAAAGCAGGATCGGTGGTACACTCTGGGAAAAACCTATTCATTATATCCAGAATTCACCGTTATTCTTTGTTCCTGATATCAGAACACCTCTTCTAATAATGCATAATGATGCTGACGGTGCTGTTCCATGGTACCAGGGAATTGAATTTTTTGTTGCCCTCAGACGTTTGAATAAACCTGCCTGGATGGTTTCCTATAATGATGAGTCGCATAATCTGACAAGGTGGCCAAACAGAAAAGATCTTAGTATCAGAATGTTTCAGTTTTATGATTACTATCTGAAAGGAGACCCGAAACCTGAGTGGATGATAAACGGTATTCCTGCAATTGACAAAGGCAGGGAAGATGGATATGGATTGGAGGGACAAATTGTAAATTAAAAATTACAAATTACAAATTAAAAATTACTAACTGATGTTTTTCAGATGAAATAAATACATATATTTTAATTAGTTACAAAAATAACAATTTGCATAAAGTGCATAATATCAAATAAATAGATAATGCCATTTTATCAAATATCGAACACCGAACACCGATTTTAGATTTAAGAAGTAATTATGGTTTAATAAAAACTTCAAAATTCGTTATTCGTTAATCGATATTCATTATTCGTTCTAACAGCTGTATATTAATGTGTTATAAAGCGCGAAACTTTAATTGTAAATTAACCAATTAACCAATTAACTAATTAACCAATTAACATAAGACTTTAATTGATGCTCTATATCATTTATTCCCATACCCTAAATCTAATGTCCCTGAAGAAACGAATCCTTAACATCTTGTTCTGGTCAATTATCTCGGCGGCTTTTATTGGCCCGGGAACCATTACTACTGCTTCTAAAGCAGGGGCGGAATTTGGATTTAGTCTTCTGTGGGCATTGGTATTCTCCACATTTGCCTGCATAATCCTGCAGGAAGCCAGTGCACGAATTGCTATTAATACCGGTAAAAATTTAGGAGAAGCAATTTCAATACGTTATAAAGACAAATCAAAAAGGTGGATTATCCTGCTTCTTATAGTTGGCGCTATTATTATAGGTTCTGCTGCATATGAAACAGGTAATTTGATTGGGGCTGTTGCTGGTATTACACTTATTATGGATATAAAACCTTACTGGCTGGTTCTGATTATTGGAATAATGGCTGCTATTGCTTTAAGTATTCCTTCTATAAGAATTATTGCCAGGTTAATGGGATACCTTGTTGTAATTATGGGAACAGTATTTCTGGTAACTGCTGTAATGATAAAGCCGGATGCCGGGGAAATTGTGAAGGGAGCAATTGTGCCAAATATTCCGGAAGGGAGTGGTGCAGGATTACTTATTCTGGGTTTAATTGGAACAACGGTAGTTCCATATAATCTGTTTCTCGGATCGGGTATTGCTGATAATAATCAGAGAATTAATGAAATGAGACTGGGTCTGGGAATAGCAATTATTCTGGGGGGTGTTATCTCGGGTGCTGTTCTTGTTGTAGGTACAGCAGTTCAGGGAGATTATAGTTACCAGTCACTTGCTGCAGCATTAACCGATGGGATAGGTGAGTGGGCTATCTATTTATTTGGATTTGGAATGTTCGCTGCAGGTTTTTCTTCAGCTGTTACTGCTCCCCTTGCATCTGCTATTACCGCAAAAAGCCTGTTTGGAACAGTAAAAAATGCAAAATGGGATATTGGTTCCCTTAATTTTCGACTGGTATGGGCTTTTGTATTGTTGACGGGGATTTTTTTTGGGGTAATTAACATCAAACCAATCCCGGTAATAATTTTTGCACAGGCAATGAACGGATTCGTATTACCTTTTATAGCTGTGTTTATTGTTATTGTTGTAAATGACCCTGAGCTTATGGGTTATTCAAAAATAAACGGATGGTTTTCAAATATCCTAATGGGATTTGTTGTTTGGGTAACAATGGTTTTAGGTGGAATGAATATTCTAAAGTCTGTTGAGGCTGTTATGCAATGGAGTTTTGTTTCAAGCAGCTATTCGGTTTGTATACTAATTTTCGTCACATTCTTATTTACCCTCGGGTTGTTTTATTATATATTCAAAAGGAGGAGGAAGAAGTCGAAAAGTCATAAAAGATTGCTTCACTTCGTTCGCAAAATCCGTATACTTATTATACTTTAATTATATGTGCAAGTTTTAATAGAATAAAATGAGTAACACTAATCTAAATATTAGCATTGATACAGGAGGTACATTTACTGATTGCCTGGCATGTGATACGGAAGGAAACTCCATCTCCAGGAAAATACTAAGTAATAGTACAATCAGGGGGAAAATTATCGAATGGAAAGGGAGCAATATTGTCAGGGTGGAGGAATCATGGGATCTTACCGGGGATATTTTAAAAGGATACCTGTTTAAGATATTGCAAGAAGAACACACTGAAATATATGTTGATTCATACAATCCTGTAACCAAAGTAATAACTCTTAATAAGGAATTGCCTGATAATCTATACGGAAAAGAACTTGGTTTTGAACTTTCTACACAAGAGGAAGCTCCAATATTGGGAGCGCGGCTTTTAACACAAACCCCTCTTAACAAAAAACTTCCGGTTTTTAATATGAGGTTGGGGTCAACAAAAGCCACAAATGCACTTCTTGAAAAGAAAGGAGCCAGGGTTGTTTTGTTCGTTACCAGTGGATTTAAAGACCTGTTACAAATAGGAACTCAACAGAGGCCTGATATATTTGCTCTTAATGTGATAAAACCCCAACTTCTTGCCCGGGAGATAGTTGAAGTAAAAGAGAGGATTGACTCTCAGGGCAGGATACTAAAAGCAATGAATGTTGAGAGCCTTATGCCTGTTATTAGGGATCTTATTGACCAGGGTATCAGAACAGTCGGTATTGCCTTAATGAATGCATATAAGAATCCAATACATGAAAAGAAGTTAAAAACATTTCTTCTTGTCCATGGATTTACTGATGTTTCTGTTTCTTCAGAATTGTCTCCGCAAATTAAATATTTGCAGCGGATGGAAACCACCCTTGTTAATGCTTATCTCGACCCTGTTTTAAATAAGTATCTGAAGAATATTGAAGGAGTGATAACAAGTGGTTCATTACATGTGATGTCAAGTGCCGGGGGACTGATCAGATCAGATAAATACCTGTCAAAAGACAGCTTACTTAGTGGTCCTGCCGGTGGAGTGATTGGTGGTGTGGCTGTTGGAAAGGATTCAGGCTATTCAAAACTAATAACCCTGGATATGGGGGGAACAAGTACGGATGTCGCAAGGTATGATAGTAAGTTTGATTATTGTTTTGACCTTGAAGTTGGTGATGCTCACATTATGAGTCCTGCATTATCTATCGAAACGGTTGCAGCAGGTGGTGGTTCTGTATGCTATTTTGATGGTTATAATCTAAGAGTAGGCCCTGAAAGTGCAGGAGCTTTGCCTGGTCCGACATGCTATGGAGCAGGTGGTCCTCTAACAATTACCGATATAAATCTATTGATGGGCAGACTGGATGGCAGACAATTTAACATACCTGTTTATCCAGATAAAGCAAAGGGAAAGCTTGAAGAGCTTATAAAACAAATATATTCTGCAACCAATTTGAAACGGAAGAAAGAAGAAGTTTTACAGGGTTTTCTGCAGATTGCAAATGAGATTATGGCGAGAGCTATTAAAAAGATTTCAGTTGCCAAAGGGTACGATCCAAGGGATTATGCATTGGTTGCATTTGGAGGTGCCGGAGGTGTCCATTCCTGTGCGATTGCCCAAAATCTTGGTATAAATACTATTATTCTTCCTGAAGATAGCGGAATATTAAGTGCGTATGGGATTAGCAGAGCCGGAATAGAAAGATTCTCAGAAAATCAACTGCTTATGAATTTTGATAAAGTAGCTGATGATCTGAAAAAATATTTCAACAAGCTTGCACAGGATGTAATAAAAAAGCTGGAATTTGAAGGATTTACTCCCGATGAGATTATAATAAAGCATCGTTTTGCCTTTATGCGTTTCGAGGGACAGGATGCTGTATTAGAAGTTGAGTATATAAATAAAAATCAACTCCTTGAAGATTTTGAAAAACTTTATCGCAGGATCTATGGTCACTGGGGAAAAGATAATAGAATTGAGATTGAATCTATCCGGGTCATTGCTTCTTCCGGTGAAATAGAATATGTTAAAAAAGAGAAAGCTGCAGATGAGTATTATCCTGAACCGGTAGATTATATTAATTCATTCCTGGGAAACAGCTGGGAAAAGGTTCCAATTTTTGTAAGAAATAATTTAAATCCGGGAGCCAGGATCAATGGGTTTGCTATTATCCTGGATAACCATAGCACAGCTGTTGTTGAGAAAAACTGGAGAATTATTATTGATAATAATAATACGGGCATAATTACAGTTTTGGATGAAACTGCTAAACCATTGATTAATACAGAAACTTATAGGAAAGAAAACAGGGAAGTTGAACTTGAACTGTTTACTAACCGTTTTATGGCAATTGCTGAACATATGGGATCTATGTTGCAGCGTACAGCCATTTCAGTAAACATAAAAGAAAGACTTGACTTTTCGTGTGCATTGTTGGATAGTGATGGAAAACTTGTGGCAAATGCTCCTCATATACCTGTTCACCTTGGAAGTATGGGGGTTTGTGTGCGCAGCATTATTGAAAAGTTCAAGATGGGTCCTGGTGATACAATTATAACAAACCATCCGCGATATGGAGGTTCTCATCTCCCTGACATATCTCTTATCACTCCTGTTTATACTAATAACAATCAACTAACCGGATTTGTTATTAACAGGGCACACCATGCAGAGATAGGAGGGATATCCCCTGCATCAATGCCTGCAAATGCAAAAAATCTGGAGGAAGAAGGAGTAATTATTGAACCTTTCAAGCTTGTTGACAATGGTATTACTAATTGGAAAAAGCTGGAGAATTTATTGAGAAATGCTCCATATCCCAGCAGGGCAGTACATTATAATATAACAGATGTTAAAGCAGCGTTGGCAGCAAACAGATTTGGAGAGCAGGAACTTTTTGAGTTGGTGAATATCCATGGTCACGAAAAAGTTTCATTATATATGGATTTGCTGAAAAAACATGCAAAGGATATGATTACACAAACCTTACAGAAAATTCTTTCCGGCGTTTACATAGCTGAAGAATTTCTTGATGATGGAACACCTCTGAAGGTCAGGATTGAAGTTAAAGATGGCAAATGTATAATAGATTTTTCCGGTACTGCACCGGTGCATCCCGGAAACATGAATGCTAATGAAGCTATTGTTAACGGAGTTGTTATCTATGTGTTACGCCTGCTTATTGGTGAACCAATCCCTTTGAATGACGGGATACTTGAACCGGTCAGGATTATTCTGCCGGTTGGGATGTTGAATCCTGAATTTTCAGACGATCCGAAGAAGTGCCCTGCTGTTGTTGGAGGAAATGTTGAGCTTAGCCAGAGGCTGACAGATACTTTGCTAAAAGCTTTTAATGTTGTGGCCTGTAGCCAGGGAACCATGAATAATGTGATGTTTGGTAACGATAATTTTTCATATTATGAAACTATTTGTGGCGGATGTGGTGCAGGCCCGGGATTTAACGGAGCTTCAGCTGTTCATCATCATATGACAAATACCCGTATAACCGACCCTGAAATCATAGAACGCAGGTACCCTGTCAGGCTTGAAAAGTTCTGTATTCGATCTGATTCAGGAGGAAATGGGAAATATAAAGGTGGTAATGGTGTTGAAAGACAATTTACTTTCCTTGAACCTGTTTCGTTATCAGTATTAACTCAACATCGTACAAACAGACCCTATGGATTGAATGGAGGTGAATCGGGGAAAAAGGGTAAACAATTTGTTGTAGGAAAAAACGGCAAAATGATTAAATTGCGCAGTATTGACATGACAAATATTGAAACCGGGGAGAGTTTGATAATTAAAACACCAGGTGGTGGTGGTTTTGGTAAATATATTGAGAAATAGCAGTGAGGTTAATAATATTATTTTGATATACTTCAAGAAATACTTTACTCAATTAAATACTGTTGAGCGGTTAAAAAGTGCTCTCAGGGTTTTTGTTATTATTCTCATTCTTCCAATAAATTCTTTTTCACAAGACACTATATTATTTGAAGCCATAAAAAGTAACAATATAAGGCTGCTTGGTGAATGGATCAAAAAGAATAATGTGAACGGGTATTATGGCGAAAAGTCTTATACTCCATTGGTTCTGAGCATTAAAAAAGGAAGGACTAAACTGGTTAAACTACTCCTGAAAAAAGGCGCCGGTATTGAACAGCTTTGTCAGGATAAGCCCCCACTGATTCATGCAGTTGAATCTAATAACCTTGGAATGGTAAAAATACTGATAAAAAAGGGTGCTGATATTAATGGAACAAGTATAAAAGAAAACACGGCAATGGTGTATGCAGCTTTCTATGGATATAATGATATTGCTCATTACCTGGTAAAAAAGAGTATAAATTATAATCTTTATAATGTTGCAGGGAAAACAGCTCTTGATTATGCAAACACACATCACCGGTATGAAGTTGCCGGTTACTTACGCTCAATACATGCCGAGAGCGAGGAAATACTTCTTCCCGATTACCTGGATGGTCCATATGTCTGGTGGCATGATAATCAGACTGGTACAATAATCTATCTTAAGCGCGATAGCTCAAATAATATTACTACAATGGAGACGCAAAATATTGAGCAGGAAAGTGGTACTATTCGTTTTAATGGGTTTGCAGGCGATACCAATTCATATGAATTATTTGACATAAAACACGATAGTATTAATATCTTCAGGAATGTTGACCGGGTCTTTGCAATGGGTGATATACATGGGGGATACTATGAATTAGTTGGGCTCCTTAAAAATAATGGTATTATTGATGAAAATTTGAAATGGAACTGGGGTAAAGGACATCTTGTATTTCTAGGCGATTTGTTTGATAGAGGTGATTATGTTACTGAGTGTCTGTGGCTTATTTATCGTCTTGAGCATGAAGCAAAAAATGCAGGCGGGCATGTGCATGTGTTGCTCGGTAATCATGAATTGATGATAATGGATGGAAATACAAGGGATATTTCAAGAAAATATGAATACCTGACACGGTACCTTGAAATTAATTTGGGGCAGTTTTATGGGAATGATTTTGAAATTGGGAAATGGTTACGATCGAAAAATACTGTAGTGAAATTAAATAATAACCTGTTTGTGCATGGAGGAATATCACCTGAACTTCTCAATATCGGGATTAATATACCGGATATTAATAACCTGGTATATAAATATCTTAATAATGAATTGGATTCAACTGAAATTGCAGATACTGAATTATTAATTGGTGACAAAGGACCTTTCTGGTACCGCGGATATTTTGGGAATGGGAATGATTATGAGCAAATTCCTGAAGAATCGGTCGATAAAACACTCGGTTTTTTCAATGTCTCAAAAATTATTGTGGGACATACAAATGTTAATCAAATTACAGGTCTTTATCATGGCAAAATTTATGCTACCGATATACCTTATTATGTATCTGATGAAATTGTTCTTCAGGGTTTATTGATAGAAGGTGAATCCTTTTATCGTGTTTATCCTGATGGTAAGAGAACAAAACTTGAATAGGATTACTCTTTAGTCCGTAAGTTTTAGTTAAATTGAATATCGAACAAGGATTACCTTCGGTGAGATCGCCCCGATAGAAATCGGGGCTAAGTTAACGATTTTAGATTTTAGATTTTCAAACACTTCGTAAATCGTTAATCGGTGTTCCTTGTTCTTAAATCAATTTTTACTTACTTTATAGACGAGCTCTAATTAGTTAGTATGAAGAAGCACAATATTATACTGCTCCTTTTTTTTATAGTTTACATCGTTTCTTTTCAGAAGGAGAGTTATGCCGGGATTCAGGGAGCTTCCATTCATGCGGATACCGATTCTGTAGAATACCCGCTTTTTAATTCACATGACATCCTTGAATTATCACTTACTTTTACCTGGAAAGAGCTGGTATTTGATGTCGGTGATAACCGTAGTTCTCATAATGCACTGCTTACTTATTTTGAGACTAATGGTGATTCTGTTTCTATTCCTGTAAAATTACAAACCCGTGGACATTTCAGGCGTTCGCGTGATAATTGTGATTTTCCGCCCATCAGGATCATGTTTTCTGAAGAGACGGTGACAAATACTCTTTTTTCCGGTCAGGATAAGCTTAAACTTGTTACACATTGTGTAGATAACAGAAAAATATTTACTAAATATCTTCTAAAAGAGTATCTGGCTTACAGAATTTATAACCTGTTTTGCGTTGAGAGTTATAAGGTACGACTGGCAAGAATAACTTATAATGATAGTGAAGGAAAAAACAAACAACTTACCCGGTTTGCATTTTTTATTGAGAAAACAGGACACCTGGCATCCCGGATAGGAGGAATTGAGCTTGAATTCTCGGGAATAGCAAAGGAAGCTACAGATACTGAACTTACCCTTTTATTGTCTGTTTTTCAATATTTTATCGGTAATACCGACTGGTCGATACCAGGTCTGCATAATATAAAATTGATCTCATTGCCAGGACCTAAATATGTTCCTGTTCCTTATGATTTCGATTTTTCAGGTCTTGTTGGTACTCACTATGCTATCCCTGATCCAAAAATTCCCATCGAATCAATATTCCAACGTATATATCGTGGACCGTGTGAAGAGTTGGATACTATATTACCTGTACTTGAGTTATTTAAAAATAAAAAATCAGAAATTTATAGTTTAATCTCAGATTTTGAGTATCTGGAACAAAAGGAGAGGGCAAAGATCCTGAGATACTTTGACAAATTCTATAAAACATTGAATAATGATAATAAAATAAAAAGAGAATTCATTCTTATGTGCAAAGAAACACAGTATATACGCAAATAACTAAATAGAGTCTGTCTATAAACTCAATATTTTGTTTATAAATAAATAACAAATTTCAAAAAACACCTGCCTGCATGCTGAGGAAATTTACTATTGCTTTGCTATTTTTGCAAACAAAAACAAATAAGTTATGAATAATAAAATTAAGTGTCTTGTAATTTTCCTTTCTGTTGTACTGGTATTCGGATGTCAGCCTGAGAAGAAAGAGACAGAACCAGAACATCCGAAAAATATCATCTTTCTGATTGGTGACGGGATGGGCGTGTCTCATGTTTATGCCGGTATGACTGCGAACCATGGTCACCTTGCATTAGAACAATTTAAGCATATAGGATTTATCAAAACCTATTCATCAGATAATTATATTACCGATTCTGCTTCTTCAGGTACAGCGATGTCATCAGGCAAAAAGACAAAAAACGGAATGATAGGAATGGATCCTGATACTATCGCACTCAGGTCTATTCTCGAAATTGCTGAGGAACATGGTCTTGCATCAGGACTTGTATCCACCAGCGCTATCACACATGCTACCCCTGCATCATTTATAGCTCACCAACCTAGCCGGAATATGTACGAGGAAATTGCTGCCGACTTTTTGAAAACAGAAATTGATGTGTTTATTGGTGGAGGACGAGACCATTTTATGAAAAGGGAAGATGGAAGAGACCTTACAAAAGAACTTGAGGATAGAGGATATAATATTCTTTTTGATATGGATAAGATTTCAGGGATCACTAAGGGTAAACTGGCAGGATTAACAGCCGATGAACATAATCCCAGGTATTCAGAGGGAAGAGGAGACATGCTCCCGGATGCAACTGTCACTGCTATAAAAATTCTTGATAACAATAAGAAAGGGTTCTTCCTGATGGTTGAAGGGTCACAGATAGATTGGGGCGGGCATGCAAATAACACTAAATACATCGTTGAAGAAGTAATAGATTTTGATCATGCTGTTGCAAAAGCTCTTGAATTTGCACAGAATGATGGTAAAACACTTGTTGTTGTTACCGCTGACCATGAGTGTGGCGGGATGGGAATAAACGGTGGTAGTTTTGAGGATGGCACAGTAGAAGGCGGATATACAACAAAAGGTCATACCGGTGTAATGGTTCCTGTGTTTGCATACGGACCTGGTGCGAAAGAATTTATGGGAATATATGAGAATACAGCAATGTTTGATAAATTTCTGCAGGCATACGGTTTTTTTGATAATTAGAAATAAATAAGCATTGAAAATTCAGGAATTAGAAACGGGAAAAAAGCTTCCTCTTGTTGAAGAATTCTATACTATCCAGGGTGAAGGGTTCCACACAGGTAAAGCTGCATACTTCATCCGGATAGGAGGATGTGATGTTGGCTGTAGCTGGTGCGATACTAAATTCTCATGGGACCCCGATCTGCATCCGTTGGTAGATACGGATATCATTGTCAGGAATGCAAATCAATCAGACTGCAATGCTGTTGTTGTAACGGGTGGTGAACCTTCTCTCTATAACCTGGATTATCTGTGTGAAGAGCTAAAAAAACACAAAATAAAAACCTTTGTTGAAACATCCGGTGCTCACCCGCTTACCGGTATATGGGATTGGATTTGCCTTTCTCCAAAGGAGAATATTCCTCCAATAAATGATATTTTTTCAAAGGCTGATGAATTGAAAGTGATTATTCAGAACACGGAAGACTTTAAGTGGGCTGAAAAAAATGCTGCTAAAGTAAATGCAGACTGTAAATTGTTTTTGCAACCAGAGTGGAGCAGGTACAGTAAGGTTATACCTGAGATTGTTGAATACGTAAAACAGAATACTAAATGGAGTGTATCATTACAGGCGCATAAATTTATGCATATTCCCTAGTAGGAGTTAAAAGTTATAAAGTTGAAAGTTATAAAGTTAAGAGGTTGAAAGTTAAGAGGTTGAAAGTTAAAAGGGTATTTTTTTTGTAGCTTTATTGTCACAAAATCGAATAGCATGTCCAGATATTTTCTACTTATATGGTTTATAATAATTCCGGCTTTTACTTTGTGTGGGCAGGGTGAACCACATACTACATCTGGGAAAGCACTTAAACACTATAATCTGGGAAAGAAGTATTATAACTTTATGGATTACGAAAAAGCTGTAGTTGAACTTAAAGAAGCCATAAAAATTGATGATGATTTTATTGAAGCTCACCTTACGCTTGCTGAGGTTTGTGTTGATTTAAAAGATTACCCGGTTGCAATAAATTCGTTTAAGCGGGCTATTGCTATTGATAGGGAATTCTTTCCAAATGCACTTTACAATTTAGCTCATATTGAACATTTATCGGGAATATATAATGATGCACAAGATCATTATCAGGCCTTTCTCGATCAGGGTATGGGAAGTAAGAAGAGGATAAGACTAGCCGTGAAAGGAATTGAAAACTGTGAATTTGCCCGTAAAGCACTCCTTGATCCGGTTCCGTTTATTCCGGTGAACCTGGGTAAGAATGTTAATTCAGAATACAATGAATACTGGCCTTCGCTTACTGCCGATGAGAAGACACTCGTTTTTACAGTACTCGTGACAAGGGATAAGCTTCCTGGCATGCTGGGAAGCTCAAGGCAAGAGGATTTCTATGTAAGCAAATATAAAGATGGCTCATGGGCGAAGAGGGAAAATTTAGGCTCTCCATTAAACACTTCGCAGAACGAAGGAGCCCAGTCATTATCGGTTGATGGAAAATATATGTTTTTTACTGCTTGTAACAGAAAGGAGGGATACGGAAGTTGTGATATCTATTTTTCTGCCAAAATTATTAACCAGTGGTCTGTTGCCACGAATATTGGTGCACCTGTTAATTCAAAATACTGGGAAGCGCAACCCTGTCTTTCGGCTGATGGAAACATACTCTATTTTATAAGTAACCGACCGGGCGGGAAAGGGAAAATGGATATCTGGAAAAGTTTATGGAATGATAAAGGTTACTGGAATAAACCGGTAAACCTGGGTGATACTATTAATACTTCAGGTGATGAGATGTCTCCTTATGTTCATCCTGATAACCAAACCCTTTATTTTTCATCAGATGGTTTTCCCGGCATGGGGGGATTTGATCTTTTTCGTGTGCAAAAACAGGATGACGGAACATGGAATAAACCTGAGAATTTGGGGTATCCTATTAATACCCACGGTGATGAAATAGGATTAATTGTAAATGCGAAAGGAGATAAGGCATATTATTCTTCCGACCGGCTTAGTGAATCAGGAAAAGATATATATGAGTTTGAACTTTATAAAGAAGCAAGACCTCAACCTGTTTCTTATATGACAGGAAAGGTGTTTAACAAAGAAACAGGTAAACCACTGACAGCAAAATTTGAATTGATAGATATTAAATCTGCTGATGTTATAATGGAGGCTTTCTCCGGAAGAGATGGAAGTTTTCTTGTTTGTATTCCTACTAATAAGGACTATGCTTTAAATGTTTCTAAGGAAGGTTTTTTGTTTTTTTCTGAGCATTTCTCATTATTGGGTATCCATGAGGCTGTTAATCCATATCATAGAGATGTTCCAATGAGCCCCATTATTGCCGGGCAAAAAACTGTTTTAAGGAATGTATTTTTTGAGTATAATTCCTTTCGCCTGAGAGAAGAATCGCGTATTGAATTGAATAAGCTGGTTGAATTCCTTAATCTGAATTCAGAAGTGATAATGGAAATTGGCGGGCATACTGATAATATTGGGGAAAAAGTATATAATAAAACACTTTCAGAGAATCGGGCAAAAGCAGTTTACAAATACCTTATTGATAATCAGATAGACGAAAAAAGACTTTTGTTTAAAGGTTACGGAATGACCCAGCCAATTGAGGATAATTCAACCCCGGAAGGTCGTGCCCGGAACCGGAGAACGGAAATGAAAGTTGTAAGAGGGGGAACCAATTCAAAATTAGAAATTCAAAATTAAAAATTACCAATAAAAGAATCTTTTAAAAAAGAATTTACCTTATTCCAGAATTCCGGGTGATTATTACAATTGCTATGTCCTTTGCCGGGAACAATCCATAAGTTTGTAGTTTCGGGATTGCCGGCATCTTTTAGCTTTTTCCCTTGTTCAAAAGGTACAACCTTGTCATTATTGCCATGGATAAGAAGAATATTTGCTTTAATGCTTTTAATAATATTTATCGGAGCAACATGTTTAAATTTTGTACCCATCATAAATTGAAAATGTTTCATTATAATCCACATAAAAGGGAAAAATGGTATATGTTTCCTGTGAAACTTCTGCCTGATAACATTAACCGGATTTGCAAAAGCACCGATTGTTATTATACTTTCTATCCTGTTATCACAAGAGGCAGCATGTAACGCTGCTGATCCCCCGACAGAGAGTCCGATAATCCCAATTTTTCCTGATTTTGCAATACCTTGTTTTAAAACAAATTCAATAACCGCTTGTATATCTTCTGAAAAATGTAACATGTTCGGATGCTTTACAGAGTCGCTATTACCATGACTTCGTAAATCAAACGCCAGTAAATTATAACCATACTGATAAAGCTTTTTAATGTATGGCAACATATAACCTGCATTGCAACCCCAGCCATGAACCATGATAATTGTATGTGTTATTTGTGATGATTTGTTTTGAGAGGGTATCCACCAGCCATATAAATGACACTTGTTTTTTGTAGGAAATTTTATTTCTTTAAATGGGATTCCATATTTTTCAGGAGTTAAGTGATGTAAAACCCTGGGAACGCGAAATAAATGTAGTATTAAGAAAGTGAAAAAGATTGTGAAAATGATAAGAATTCCAATAATCCATAAAAAAATCATATTATATATTGAGTTTTATGCTTGAATGTAATAATGGTTAGAGATTTTTACAGCACAAATAAAACAATAATTATTTTACCTGAAGGATAGATTTGGGTTTTTATTTGAATCTGTCATCAGACTTTTTCTTTCCGGCATCCTGAATTATATTCTTTAGCCACCCTATTTCACTGTTCTTATTATTGTCAAATTCCGGGATATATGGTTTTATATCTAATAGTGGTGTGCCATCAAGGATATCAATATTTTCAATGTTCAGTATATTGTTTTTGCGGTCAATAAGTCTGACAACTGAAAGTCCTATCGGATTCGGACGTTTAGGAGCTCTTGTAGCAAAAACACCACGCGGTTTCGTATCCAGAAAAGGAACTACTGTAAGATTTGATTCCGTTACCATGTGAAAATGATAAAGCAGTATGATATGAGAAAAACCATCCAGGTCTTTTAACCCTTCAGTAAATTCTGAAAAGATAATTGCTTTACCCTGAATTCCTTCTGCTCCTGCAGGTTGGATTGGCATTTCATTAATATTTTGGAACGGACTGATAATCTTTCCAATTGGTGTGAAAATGATTTCCATTTCTAACTTTTTATTCATTTATTGATGTCGTGTTTTTTATTATGCATACAAGTTCATAATAATAAATATAAAAGACAAGGGATTTTTAATTATCTTGAGGCAATATTATTATTAATAACTTTTATCTTTTTTTATCTTCTTACTTTTTATTCATGTTTTGAACCACCCAGATAGGTTGAATACAGCATTTTATCAAGGTTTAATGATAAAGCTAATTGATATATCCTTCTCCATCCATTGCCTGAGAGAATCCGGGGCAGTCCAAATATTGTATTTCTCCTGAATAACACCGGCTGTTGTGGGAAAATCTTCTGATTTGGTACATCCAATTAAATACAATATGTTGTTATTAACGGCTAATCTGGTTCAATGATCACTATAAATTTTAGGATAGCTTCTATTATCATAAGATTATTTTTAACCATGTCTTCCTTCCTTATCCTCCATAAAAGAATGAATGAATATTTGGTAATTCATTAAACGCTTTAAATAAACCCACAAGAGTTACTTCATTTTTATTCATAAAATATTTACACTATTATTAGTTTGACAGAAAGTGTGCAAACACTAAGCCATTAATGTTAAACATCATATTATCTTGCACATACTGCTATGCGTTCTTCCAAATAAAAAAATATGTGTAAATATTTTTTACAGCAGCTGTGTAATTAATTTACAAATCTTTACTTTCGCAGAAAACAACGCATTAAATTACTTAGCCTGACGTATTCATAAATATTATCTTTTTCAATATTTATGAATAGTACAGGTTAACCCCTGACGCTTTGGTCAGGGTGTGACCGAAGCGTCATCACCTGACTGGGGAAAATCAATAGTTGAGGGAAGCTCAACTATTGATTATTCCTACGTCAGCAGAATAATTCACGAAATAAGTGAATTATTCAGTCCCCCAAGAAGGGCGTTTCTTTCTTTTAGGAAAAATACATTAAGTTTGAAGAGCCGCGCAGTTGAGGCCGTCTCTAACACTGGTGTACGACACCCTTATTCAGTCTGGCTCTGGCTGCCG
>JAGGXD010000089.1 GCA_021163295.1 Bacteroidales bacterium | reverse complement strand
CTATGCCATGGGAGTGGAAGATAAGCTGGGTACAATCACACGCGGGAAGGTTGCAAATGTGTTTATTACAAAAGAGATACCTGGCTATGAATTTATGCCATACGCCTATGGAAGTGATCTGATTGATATGGTTGTGTTGAATGGAGAAGTAATTACGTAGATACGCACAATTGTGCATATCAGGTATGCACTGTTTTAACATATAATATATTGTATAATAAACAACATAGCAAAAAATGAATCAAATAATCGAATGTGTTCCCAATTTCAGTGAGGGGAATGATATGAATATTATTAAACAGATAACTGATAAGATAGAATCGGTAGATGGGATAAGTTTACTTGATGTTGACCCGGGAAAAGCTACCAACAGAACGGTTGTTACATTTGTTGGTGCTCCGGAAGAGGTTTCGGAAGCAGCATTCCGTGCAGTAAAAAAGGCTTCGGAGCTGATAGATATGAGTAAGCACAGGGGTGAGCATCCGAGAATGGGAGCAACGGATGTTTGTCCGATGGTTCCTGTTTCAAATATTACTATGGAAGAAACAGTTGAATATGCAAGAAAACTGGCGGAGAGAATTGGTAACGATCTGGATATTCCTGTTTACTGCTATGAAAATGCTGCATTAAAGGAAGATCGCCGGAATCTTGCCAATTGCAGAACGGGTGAATACGAGGGTTTGGAGAAAAAGTTTACTGATCCCCGGTGGAAACCTGACTTCGGACCGGCTGAGTTTAACAGCAGGTCAGGTGCTACTGCTGTGGGTGCCAGGGATTTCCTGGTAGCCTATAATGTGAATCTTAATACTACATCGGTCAGGCGTGCAAATAGTATAGCTTTTGATGTAAGGGAGAAAGGAAGGATAAAGCGGGAAAACGGATCATTGTCCGGTAAACCAATTAAAGATAAGAATGGTGAACCCGTGAGAGTTCCGGGGACTTTGAAAAGTACTAAAGCTATTGGCTGGTATATTGAAGAATTTGGAATTGCACAAATATCCATTAACCTTACCAATATTTCAATTACTCCTGTTCATATAGCTTTTGATGAAGTTTGTAAAAAGGCTGATGAACGGGGGATAAGAGTTACCGGGTCTGAACTGGTCGGACTGATACCTCTTAAAGCAATGCTTGATGCTGGCAGGTATTTCCTGAAAAAACAACACCGGTCACTTGGTGTTTCTGATAAAGAACTAATAAAAATTGCTGTTAAATCATTGGGTTTAGATGAGCTGTATAAGTTCAAACCCGAAGAAAAAATAATTGAATATGTAATGGCAAAGAATGCTCCGGATAGACTGATTGATATGAATCTGGAGGATTTTATGAATGAAACAGCTTCCGAATCACCTGCTCCCGGTGGTGGTTCTATCTCTGCTTATATGGGTTCACTGGGGATTGCCCTGGGAACAATGGTTGCAAACCTTTCCTCACATAAACGTGGTTGGGACGATAGTTGGGAAGAGTTTTCACAGTGGGCTGAAAAAGGGAAGAATATTCAGGATGAATTACTACACCTGGTAGATGAGGATACAATTGCTTTTAATAAGATTATGGATGCCTTCAGGAAACCGAAGAAATCGGATGAAGAAAAACAGGAACGGAAAGAAGCTATACAGGAAGCTACAAAAAATGCGATAATGGTGCCTTTTAAGGTAATGGAAACGGCATTCGGAGCATTTGAGGTTCTGAAAGCAATGGCTGAAACAGGAAATCCAAACTCTGTTTCGGATGCAGGTGTTGGCGCCCTGGCAATACGTTCATGTGTTATGGGTGCATTCCTGAATGTAAAGATCAATGTTTCAGGTTTGGATGATAAAGAATTCGTGAAGTCCATCCTGCAAAAAGGCAAAGAAATTGAGATAGAGACTAAAAAGTTTGAAAAAGAAATTCTAAATATTGTTGAAGAAAAACTGTAGTAGATTAATCATTTAACTGCTCAACAACTCAACAACTCAACAACTCAACAACTCAACAACAACTCAACAACAACTCAACAACAACTCAACAACTCAACTTACTTATCATTTTTTTGTAAATAAGATATATTATTAGTAATTTTGACCTTGTCTAAGTAAATTATTTATTAACCTAAAAATTTATCCTATGAAAAAACTATTAATTAGTTTTTCCCTGATTCTGTTTATGTGCCTCCAGGTGGCATTAGCACAGACCAGGGAGATTACAGGTACAGTTACAGGCGCGGATGATGGAATTGCCATCCCTGGCGTTTCTGTAGTTGTGAGGGGTACCACAATTGGTACTATCACAGATGCAGAAGGGGTTTATACCCTTAATGTACCTGAAAACGCGAGGATTCTTATGTTTACCTTTATTGGTATGAAAACCGTAGAGGAAACTATAGGAGACCGGAGCGCTATTGATGTAGTCCTTGAAATAGATGTTCTTGGACTTGAAGAAGTAGTTGTAACAAGTCTCGGTATTACCAGGGAGAAAAAAGCCCTTGGTTATTCTGTACAGGATGTAAAAGGAGATGAACTTACAACAGCTCGTGAACAGAACGTTGTGAACTCGTTGCAAGGAAAAGTTGCAGGTGTTCAGATTTCTAATTCTTCCGGTAACGTGAGTGCCGGTTCAAGAATTGTTATTCGTGGTATGAGTACGTTAACAGGTAATAACATGCCTCTTTTTGTTGTGGATGGTGTACCTATGATCAACTCATACTCGGATGTTGGAGCTTATAGTGGTACAGACTACGGTAACTCCACTATGGATATAAACCCATCGGATGTTGAGACTATCTCAATCCTTAAAGGTGCCAATGCTGCTGCTCTGTATGGATCAAGAGCTGTGAACGGTGTAGTTTTGATCACTACCAAAAGTGGAAAATTGAAAGCCGGAGGACGGAAAGGATTAGGCATTACCGTTGAATCCAACTGGATGTTTAGTAACCCTCTTAAACTTCCGTCATTTCAGGACAAATATGGACAGGGTTATAATGGTAATTTTGAATATGTTGATGGTCAGTGGGGAGGAACAAATGACGGTATTGATGAAAGTTGGGGTCCCCCACTTGATACCGGATTGAATATCGCTCAGTTTGACAGCCCCTACGATCCTGTTACAGGTGTTCGTACACCTACTCCCTGGATTTCTCATCCTGATAATGTTAAAGATATGTTACAAACCGGTCTTACAGCCACAAATAACATTACTATACAGGGTGCTGATGAAAAAGCTGACTTCAGGTTATCACTTGGGAACCAGAATGTAAAAGGTATGTTGCCTAATACTGATCTCAAGAAGAACAATGTTGCGTTTAACGCGGGCTTAAATGTTACTGACAAGTTTAGAGTTACCGCTTCAGCCAATTATGTCAATAATAAGAGCGATAACATTATGTCAGCAGGGTACACAAGTGCAGGAGTATTTCAAAGTACATGCCAGTGGTTCGGTCGCCAGGTTGATATTATGAATTTGAAAGATCACTGGGAAGAAATTGATCCTGTTACAAAAGAACCATATAACTGGAACCATAGTTATCACGACAATCCTTACTGGACTTTGAATAAGAATACAAATTCAAGGAACAGGGATAGATTGATTGGGAATTTGAATTTTTCATATGATTTTGCCCCGTTCCTGAGTCTTACCGGAATGGTTGGAAATGATTTTTATTCACAGAAGATTAAAGAAGTTAGGGCTAAAGGATCTCATGACTGGCAGGAAGGTAGATTTAGTTCTTACCTTAGCACCAGGAACCAGATGGTTGCCAGGACACAGTTGAATTTCAATAAGAAATTTGGCGATCTTAGTGTTGTCGGAATAGTTGGTGGTGAGTATAACCACTATAACTATCATCAGAATAACACCTATGTTAGCCAGTTAATTGTTCCCGATCTTTACGCAGTAAGTAACGCAGCTGTAGCTGCAACTACTGGTATGTCTGAAACCCATACCGAGCTTCAAAGTGCTTTTGCTACCGCGAATCTTGGTTTCAGGAATTACCTGTTCCTCGATCTTACTGCCAGAAACGACTGGTCTTCAACTTTGCCGGTTGATAACAATTCATACTTTTATCCTTCCGTATCTCTTGGATTTGTTATAACTGAAGCTCTTGGCATGCAATCAAATATTTTATCCTTTGCCAAGATAAGAGCAAGTTATGCCGAAGTTGGTGGTACGGCAGGAGCTTATGCATTAAACGGAACTTATGGTGCAAGTGATCCTTATAATGGACAACCTTCATTGACTTATACCGGTACTTTACCGCCTCTTGGACTTTTACCACAGGAGAAAAAATCAATTGAAGCCGGTCTTGATCTGAAATTCCTGAATAACAAGATCAGACTTGATGCTACCTATTATAAGGAGAATACTACAAACCAGATTATGAATATTTCAATATCCCGTATGTCCGGATTCAGCAATCAAACCATTAATGCCGGTAATATTCAAAACCAGGGTGTGGAATTACTTCTTGGTTTGACTCCTGTTGAAACATCTGATTTCAGATGGGATATGACAGTGAACTGGGCAACTAATAAGAATAAAGTAGTTGAATTGTATGAGGACATTGATGCTCTCTATTTGTATAACGGTTCATGGGGTGTTAGAGTATATGCCCGTGAGGGTGAACCTTACGGACAAATGCTGGCAGCCGACATCGTAAGGGAAAATGCTACAATTCATTACCTGGAAGATGGTGAAACAACAGATTATGTTGAATATTCAGGCAGACGTGTTGTAACCACTTCAGGCAGATTAATCGCAACACCACAAAGAACCATTGTTGGAAACGTTACCCCCGACTGGTTTGGTGGTGTGAACAATTCCCTTAGTTATAAGGACTTTAATTTTAGTTTCCTTATTGATGCCCGTAAAGGTGGTGTACAGTATTCTGTAACTGACTGGTTTGGGAATTATGCCGGTGTAATGGAAGTAACAGCAGCTACTAACCCTAAAGGCAATAATGTAAGAGATGCAGTTGCTGACGGTGGTGGTGTTTTTGTTGAAGACGCAGTATATGGTAGCGTAAATTCTGATGGAACTGTTCAGCTTACCGATGCAGATGGGAATGATGTATCTTCACCGGTTGCAAATACGCAATATGTGGAAGCTCTTACCTATTACGAAAATGATTACTGGGGAAAACCCGGTTTGTCTGTTTTTGATGCAAGTTTTGTAAAATTACGTGAAGTAATTATGGGTTATACATTCCGCGATATTCCGGCATTGCAGCAAATTGGTATTTCAAATATCAATTTCTCACTGGTTGGCAGGAACTTATTACTGTTGCTTGATAATATGCCACATGTTGATCCTGAAAACGCAATTACTGCCGGGAACAATTCACAGGGAATGAACAGTACTCCTGTACCTACAGCCAGAACCTTTGGATTCAATGTAAAGGTTTCATTTTAGTTTGATATGTATAACTTTAAAAATATAAAAAAATGAGATATATAAAAAAATATAGCAAAGTTATCCTGGTCCTGGCTCTTGTATTTAATATAGGATCATGTACAAAGGATTTCGAGGAAATGAATACCAGTCCTAATTCACCTACTGATGTGCCTGCTGTAAACATATTTACACATGTGATCACATCATCTGTTAATCATGAGTTAGGTGGCTGGATTCAACATACTTATCTTGGATGCTGGAGTCAGCAATGGTGCAAGGTACAGTATGTTGATGAGGACAAGTACCAGACAAGGGACATGACCGGAGATATGGAAGGTTCTTATACCGATCCGCTACTTGACCTTCAGTTAATTATTAATAAAACTACTGAAGATATTGCAGACGACAAGTCAGTTGAAAGTAATACTGCACTATTAGCCGCTGCAAAGATAATGCGGGTGTGGATATTCAGTCATTTAACTGACCTGTTTGGTGATATTCCTTACTCAGGAGCTTTACAGGGTTTGGTTAAAGATGGCGTTATTAAATCTGTTTATGATTCACAGGAAAGTATTTATACTGATTTTTTCAGTGAGCTTGATGAAGCGAATACTTTACTTGGTTCTGCAGTAATTAATTTCGGTGCCGGTGACCTGATATTTGGTGGTGACCCGGCAAGTTGGCGGAAGTTTGGCAATTCTTTGAAATTAAGACTGTTGAACCGTTGTGCCGGAACACCATGGACATTTACTTATGATATGGTTGGTACTCAGGCAGATGTGACAATTGGTGCAGGTGCGGCTGCCTTTTCAGGTGCTGATGCTGCCATTGCTTCATTACTTGGTGGAAATATAATGTCAAGCGGTGCAGACGATGCTAAACTTGTTTATCCCGGACTGCCATACAGGAATCCGATCTTTAATACCCTGTATAGCAGAACCGACCAGGCAATCAGCCAGACAATGGTTGAATACCTGAAAGTAAGAAATGATCCGAGGCTGCCGATATATGCTCAGCCTACTCCATCCAGTGTTACTGCCGGTACTCCTGATTGGGTTGGCGAACAGAATGGAAGGGCTCATGCTGCTTCTGATTTCTCAGCTATTTCATTGCTGGGAACAGCCGTTGCATATGATGAGCATGCACCTGTATTCCTTCTTACATATGATGAGGTTGAGTTTATTAAAGCTGAGCATTACATGCGTGTTGGAAACGATGCAGCAGCCAAAACTGCTTACGAAGCCGGAATTGCTGCATCAATGGCAAGATGGGGTGCAACATATGATCCGGTAACTTATCTGGCTCAGGCAAATGTTGACTGGGATCAGGCAGCAGACGATGCTGCAAAATACCAGCTTATTTGTGAGCAAAGATGGGCAGGTATATTCGGTCAGGGTGTTCAGGCATTTAATCTGGTAAGACGTACAGGTTTCCCGGAAAGAGTTTTTGAATATGAGCTTACCGGTGCTTACTATCCTGATATGGGATTCCCGGTTCGGATTCGTTATTCACTGAACGAGGAAATATATAATGCAGTAAATCTAGCAGCAGCTCAAACAGCTCAGGGACTTAATTTACTGAATGAAACGATGTTCAATACAGCGGGTACTAAATCCAACCAGGTATGGTGGAATACAAGAGAACATCCAATACCTACTGAGATAGATACTCCTGCATATTAGAATATAGTATCTTAACTCTTTTTATTAAAAGGTTGTCCCCGAAAGGTGGACAACCTTTTTTTTGTATCTTTAATCACATTTATAAATATACAGTGTTATGAAAGACTTATCTGCTTACCGCTTTTTGTTTGTAATTACTTTCTCGTTTCTATTTGTTTGTACTAATGCTCAGCAAACTATTAGTACTGTTGGGATAGAGAAGTACCTACAATATGAACGATTAAACAGTAATGTTGAAAAAAGAAATCAAAATCCTTATGAAAATTATATTGGGAATCCATATTTATTCAGTGATTTTGCAAACGGAGAGATCGTTACTACTGATAATTTCAGATATAATGGAAAAATGAGGTATAATATTTACGATGATGAAATAGAATACCTGGTGCATGATGATAAATTCTGGGTTTCAAATCCATGGGTTCTTGATTTTATTACTATTGATTCAATGACATTTATTTATTGTTCTGCAGATAATCAAAACAAAAATGATGGGTCTTATTATATCCTCCTTGTAAGCGGTGATTGTAAACTGCTATTGAAAAAAGGTGTTATTCTGAACGATCCGGTAGTTGCCAAACCATATGTTGAAGCAAAACCTGCTGAGTTTGTTGACAAAAGAGATTTCTATTATATTTTATTGGGTGATTCGGAACCGGTAAAAATAACATCTAAACAAAAATTGCTTGAACTATTCCCCGGGAAAACCAGGGAAATGAAGAATTATTTAAAAAAAATTTCGTTGAATAAGGAAGAAGACCTGGTAAAACTAGTGGAGTATTATAATGGTTTGTAGTTTCAACCTCAAACTTCAAACCTCAAACTTTTTGGTACGAATATTGCTTTTTGTAAACTAAAATATTAAACCATATTACCTGTATGAAAAATCTAATTAAAATATCTTTCATTTTCTGTTTGTGGTTTTTAGCACTACTGAGCTTTGGGCAAACAGATTGCAAAGTATTAAAAGCAGAGATTTCTCTTATTTATAAAGGCGAATGTAAAAATGGTCTTGCTGATGGTGATGGTGATGCCTCAGGCAGAGATCACTATGTTGGTGAGTTTAAAAAGGGTTTGCCTCATGGTAAAGGAACCTACGATTGGTCAACCGGTGAAGTTTACGAAGGAGATTGGAGAAAAGGCTTGCGGCATGGAACCGGTGAATATTCATTTATTAATAACGGAAAAGACACAACACTTTCAGGAAAGTGGGAAAAGGACGAATTTGTGGGATCAAATGAAAAAGAAGCAACTTATAAGATAATATATAAGTATAACATAGGAAGGCTGAACTTTATAAATTATGGTGCCGGGACAGGTGCCGGTAATGATATTAAGTTCAAGGTTCTAAGGGGAATTGCCGAAGTTCGTGTAAGTCCTACTCTTATTGGTGATTCCGGGTCAATGTGGACTGAGGGAAATTTTATTGGATTCAGGAATGTTGAGTTCCCCTTTACAGGAAAGATAATTTTCTCTGCACCAAATGCTTTCTATGGTGCCACGCTGACAAGTGAACTGCGATTTGTAATATACGAACCCGGAAAATGGGATATATATATATATTTATAATATTAGACACATTCTACGCAACCATTTTACTTTACTTTTCATCATAAATCATGTAACCATTTATTAATCGGAAATTTATCAAAATTATATCATTTTGATTTACAATAGGTTATCAAAATAATAATAAATTTATTTTGGTAATATGCTTATTTATAGTTTTATGGAATAATTATTTTTCTTGTTTTATTAATAATAATGTGCTATTTTCGACACTTTCTTAACTATTTTTATTTTCTTATTTTTTAATCTAAAAATTGTATCTATGAAAAAACTTACAGTTCTATTTGCGTTCCTGACGTTTCTTGGATTCCAGGTGCTTCAGGCTCAGGCGCAAGAGATCTCTGGTACAGTGACCAGTTCGGAAGATGAGCTAGGTGTACCGGGAGCATCTGTACTTGTTAAAGGTACTACTATTGGTACGGTTACCAACTTGGATGGTAATTATGCCCTTGAGGTACCCGCAGATGCTAACATTCTTGTGTATAGCTTCATAGGAATGAAATCTCAGGAAATTAACATTGACGGAAGAGCTACAATTGATGTGGTTCTTGAACCTGACTATTTCGGATTGGATGAAGTGGTTGTTTCGGGTGTTGCATCCGGTACTCCAAAGAAAAAACTGTCCGTAACGGTGGGTAGAGTTGATGAAAAGGACCTGAAGGAAGTACCTGCTTCTTCGGCAGCAGGAGCGCTGCAGGGTAAACTTGCAGGTGTGAAAGTTGTACAGGCTAATGGAAGGCCGGGTGGTGCAGCTTCAATACGACTAAGAGGTGCAACTGCTATTCGTGGCAGTCAGGCACCGCTGATCATTATCGACGGTGTTATGATGGAGGGTACACTTGCTGATATCAACGTTGATGATATAGCTGCCATGGAAGTTGTGAAGGGTGCTGCAGCTTCAGCTCTTTACGGTTCACGTGCCGGTAACGGTGTTATTGTTATTTCCACAAAACGTGGTAAAGATCTTGCACAGAACCAGACAATCGTAACCGCCAGGAATGAGTTTGGTGAGCAAAGGATTACTAAAAAGTATCCTGTTGCAACACATCACCCTTATATACTTGCTGATGACTGGGCTTCTGAAAACCGCTATACGAAATATGATGGTGTTGTTATGTATGGGGACCTTCCTGCACATACGAATCCAGATAGTATAGGAGTACTTGTTTCAGGTGCTCGTAATCTGGATCCTGACCATTTCATGGATAACCCGTATGGTGTGGTTTACGATCAGCTTGCTGATTTCTATAAGCCGGGTACATTCAGCACAAATTATGTTTCTGTTGCATCGAACAGTGAAAGGACCAATTTTATGGCATCTTTCGAGAATTCAAAGCAGCAGGGTGTTGTATTTGCTGCAGATGGTTATAAGCGTCAGAATTTCAGGTTGAATATTGATCACCAGTTTACCGATAAGTTCAAATTCTCGACAAGTAACCTTGTTATTAAGTCAACAAGTGACCAGAGTGATATGGATTTCTTTTCACTTCTGCATTTATTACCTGATATGAACCTTCATTCAAAGAACCCCGACGGTTCCGATTACCGGGTTAAGGTTGACCAGTTCGGTACTACTATTAACCCGTTGTATGCTCTTAGAAATACTGATAGTTATGCTGACAGGAACAGGATACTTAGTTCATATAACTTCCAGTATATACCTGTTTCATGGCTAACTCTTGAAGGACAATACAGCTTTGAGAAGCAGTATAACTATAATGGAACCTACAGGGCAAAAGGTTTTATTACTTTATCTTCATATCCGAATGGAACGGATGGAACGTTATACAAGAATAACAGCCAACAATTGGCACAGACTGCCCAGTTTACTGCTAACTTTAATAAGCAGTTTGGTGATTTTACTACTAAAGCCAAATTGAGTTATCTGTACGAAGATAACCATTGGGAAAATTTTAATACAGGATCAAGTGTGTTTTCAGTTACAGGAATACCGCAATTTAATGTTACTGACCAGAGCCAGGCATATAACGGTTCAGCGCAAGGTGATATCCGCGCTGAGAATATTTTTGGTATCCTTGATTTCGACTATAAATCAAAATATATCGGATCGCTACTGTACAGATATGATGGTGCTTCACAGTTTGGAGCTGATGAAAGATGGAATCCCTACTTCAGGGTATCCGGTGCTTACCGTGTTACCGAAGATGTTACAATACCGGGTATCAGCGAATTGAAAGTTCGTGCAGCTTATGGTACATCAGGTAACCGTCCGCCATGGAATGCTCAATATGAAACATTTAATATTTCAGGTGGAGCTCCTGTAAAAATTCAGCTTGGAAACAGTGCGCTTAAGCCTTCAAAAATCAAGGAATTGGAGATTGCAACCAATCTTGAATTCCTCAAGAGGTTTGAAGCTGAATTGATCTATTCAAAAACCGATGCCGAAGACCAGTTCTGGCCTGTACCATTGCCCGCATCACAAGGATATCGCTGGCAGTGGCAAAATATGGGTACTCTTACATCATGGTCATATGAAGCCACTCTGGGTGCCAGTATTCTCGAATCTCAAGATTTTAGCTGGAGAGCTAATGTAACATGGGACAAAACATATACTGAAATTTCTAAGCTTAATGTAGCTCCGTTTACAATGGGTGCAAGAGGCAACTCAGGTGACCCGGGTGCATTCCTGATTGAAGAAGGTGCAAGATTTGGTGAGGTATCCGGCCAGCAGTTTATCCGCTCAATGGATGTAATGGCTTCACAGATTACCTTGTTAAGTGGTGAAGGAGATACTTATGAAAATATGACTATTAATGATTTTACATTAAACAGTGATGGTTATGTTATTGAGAAAGGAACAGAAGGAACTATTCTTGAAAGTGTTATTATTCTTAAGGATGAAGACGGAAATGCAAAAAACACCGTTATAGGTGACGCTAATGCTGATTTCAATATGACCTTCTCAAATAACATTAATTACAAAGGATTCTCATTATATGTATTGATAGACTGGAAAGAAGGTGGTGATATCTATAACCTGACAAACCAGTGGAACTACAGAGACCTTGTTTCCGCTGACCAGGATATGTTTGGTAAGCCTGAAAATGAGAAAAAGGCTTTTGATTATTATCAGTCAATATATAATGTAGCATCCAAATCTTCACACTTTATTGAAGATGGAACTTATGTTAAGGTAAGGGAATTATCCTTATACTATAGTGTAAATAAAGAGTTTCTTGGCAATATTCTGGGTGGATTCCTGAAAGAATTCAGGCTGGGCTTTATTGGAAGGAACCTTTATACTTTCACTAACTATTCAGGAATGGATCCTGAGATCGGAACAACTGAAGGTAATAGTGATGCAACTATCTCGGCATGGGATGAGTTTAATTATCCTAATTACAGGACACTTTCTGGTTCCATTGAAATTAAGTTTTAAATTATTAAAACCGATTTATTATGAAAAGAAGATTATTTAAAATAACATCCATTGTTTTTATCGCTCTTGGCTTGCTGACTTATAGTTGTGCAGACCTTGTAGTGGAAAACCTGGTAGAGCCCGATTCTTCGAAGGCTCTTGCAAATCCGTCAGACCTGATGAATCTGGCTGGTGGTGCTTTCCGTACTTTTCACAACGCTATGCAGGAGTACGACGGTCCGGCACTCGCTATGATAACTATGGCTGACCAGGGAACCTGTTCATGGGGAAATGCAGCTATGAACGATTTGAGTTCAGAACCAAGGGCAGGATACGTGAACAACCTGACTTACCCGTATTTCCCTGTTGTTGAACATCCCTGGGGAGAAACGTATGCTGCAATATCGGCAGTAAACGATGTATTAAGAGCCATTGAAGAAAAAGGTGTTGAGATTGGAGATGACGGTGAAGATACAAAGATGACACAGGCATGGTCATATTTTGTTTCCGGTGCAGCTCATGGCTATCTCGGTCTGATTTTTGACCAGGGCAATATAATTAAATGGGATACCGATCTTGAAACACTTACTCTAAGTCCATGGCAGGATTTGATCAGTGCTTCACTTGAAATGCTCGATCAGGCAATTGCCCTGTGTGCTGCAAATACTTTCACTGTTCCTGAAAACTGGATGGCAGGTGATGTTTATACATCAGCCGAACTTGGCGCTCTTGCAAGTTCATATGCAGCAAGAATACTTGCTTATAGCTCCAGGAACAAAGCCCAGAACGAGGCAATCGACTGGAGTAAAGTTCTTGCCTATGCTCAAAATGGTATAGAAAAGCCACTTAGTCCGATGCTTGGCATAAATTACGACTGGTATGATTATTACATGGTTTACCAGATCTACCCGGGATGGGGACGAACTGACCACAGGATAATTAATATCATGGATAATGACTATCCTTCAAGATGGCCGAATGATAATGCTACATGGAATACCGCTGATGGTTTGGATCCGGGAGAAGCTACATCAGACGATGCAAGGTTGCTTTCTGACTATGAATATATGGCAGACCAGGCTTTTCGACCTGAAAGAGGCTTTTATCACTTTTCACATTACCGTTTTCAGCGGTATGACTGGTTGATTGCTGAACATTGGTATGGTACCGGAAATAAGCCCAGTTTCCTTGTTTGGGAGAATGAGATGCTTGAAGCTGAGGCTCTTGTACGTACAGGTAATGTTGCAGGTGCTGTAGCAATACTTAATGATCCGGATGGTGCCAGAAAATTACGTGGCGGACTACCTGATGTTACAGCAACAGATGCTGCTAAGGTATTACTTCGTATTTATGACGAGAAGGATGTTGAATGTATGGACACCGGAGTGGGAGTCGGATTCTTTGATATGAGAAGAAACGACCGCCTGCAAAGTGGTACAATTCTACATTTCCCTGTACCTGCTACAGAACTTGAGATTATTCAGGAGCCGGTTTATACAATTGGCGGTGCTCCCGATGGAGAGAATGTTTCAATGGGAAGCTGGACAGGATATGATGGTTTAACATCACCACCGAAATAAATATTGTAACAGGAAGTCTGTCTTTATGATAGACTTTCTTTAATATAAAATTTTAAATCAAAAATAAAATACTATGAAAAATAAAATTCTAGCAAGTATTAGTTTTCTGGTTGTGATCGCTTTAATGTTTTCCTCCTGTGAGAAACCTCCGGTTGAGAAAGCAAACGAAGATTACAATTATGATAATATAATACCCAAGATATTTAACTTCTCAGGACCTTCTGCAGTACCTGCTTCAGGTTTGGGTTCCGTTGAGTATAGTTGTTTATATCGTGGTGGTTCAACTTATTCCTTCACAACAGAGGGACATACTGCTACCATAGCTATAAAAGAAGGTAATCCAAGTGTAGCTGAAGTGACATGGGACCAATCTTCTGTGGACCTGGAAGCAAAGATATTTGTTGTTGAAACTACATTAGGAGGTAAAACTTCTGAACCTGATACAATAGAAGTTTCTCTAAGTGCTTTTTGTCCACTTACTGATTTAAATGATCTGGTTGGTACCTGGACAGGTACTGATTCGGAAGGTAATGCTACTCAGGTTGTAACATCTGTTAATGGCAGTGATTTTATTATCGATGGTTTAAATGTTGGATGGATGACAGGTTACTGGGGGGAAGTTATTATTGACCAGGTACCTTTGGTAATGATTATGAATGAAGATGGTTCCCTTGAAATTGAATTGCAATATTATATGGCGACTACCTGGAATGGTGACCCTCAGCCAACATATTCTATTGCTGCTACCGGATTTTGGGATAATTGTCTTAAAACAATGACCATTAATTATGACTTGTATCAAGGTGGTTCAGTTCTGACTTCAATTACTGAAAACATTTCATTGCCCTAGTTGCTAAATTGACTAGTTAGGTCATAACAATACAATAAAGAGGCTGTCTCTAATGAGACGGCCTCTTTTTTTGATAATATTAATTTTATAAAAGCACCATGCTTCAGGGCTTTTATTTTATTTACGTCTTTTAAATTTATTCCTGAGATATCTCCGCTTTTTCCAATGAATTCTCTTCATAACAGCATCCTCTTCACCACTCTCAACTTATGCGTGTATTGGTCAGATTCCTCTCTATAAATACCCTGGTGGTCAAATTTGTCAATTCTTACAGTGTCTGAAGCGTGGATTATCCGGTTTTTTTCAAGAAGTAAACCAACATGTTTGATCTGGCCCCGGTCATCATCAAAAAATGCAAGATCTCCCGGCTGTGCTTCTTCAACAAAACTCAGTGTTATTCCTTTTTCCGGTTGTTCTGCAACATCACGCGGCAAGGATATTCCGTTTATTTTATAAACCATTTGAACATAT
>JAGGXD010000245.1 GCA_021163295.1 Bacteroidales bacterium | reverse complement strand
CTGTTTCTGTCAGGGCTTACAATTCGCAATGTCAGATATATTCGGGTTATGATAGTGAAACAATGACTATTGAATATGGTCCAATAACAGGCTCAGATATTGTATGTTACTCACCGAACGAAACGTTTACTATACATAATTCCCCTTCAGGCTCATCAGTTTCATGGACAAAGAGTAGCAATTTAACCTATGTAAGTGAAACTACTACAACTTATACAGTACATGCAAATTCAAGTTCTACAAGCGGAGAAGGATGGGTGCAAGCATATATCACTTCAACTGGCTGTGATGCGAAAACAATTCGTTATAATTTATGGGTAGGCGTGCCTGACCCAACTATTGATGGTGACCAATATCTTGAATGCTATGATAGAGAATGGTACTTTTTGCAACCTGAGGATATGTGGGGAGAAGGGTATTATTGGCATACTACTTATCAACTACGAGTAATTGGTTCACCATATGGTCATAAAGCTCAAATTGAGGCTTTACAAGAAGGAACCGGATTAATATTTTGTGATGTAGATAACGAATGTGGTACAGGATATGGTAGTTTGATGGTATGGATCGAATGTGGATTCTTTATGATGTCTCCTAATCCTGCAGATGACTATGTTGAGATTAGTATAGACGAAAGTAAAATGGTGGAGAATAATATAGATGAATACGAAGTAAGAATCTATAATGGTATGAATATAATGGTATCTCAAATAAGGACAAGAAAACCTACACTTCGAATTAATACCAGGCAATTTATTAATGGCATATATACTGTGCATTTTATTACCGGTAATAAAGTGCAGGTTGAGCAGTTGGTTATAGCTCATTAAGACAAAAAGAAAAAAGTCAACTTTACCGGGAACAAAAAATCCCCCAATTGGGGGATTGACTTTAGATATTAGTTTTCGTAACTTACACAAACATTTTGATGCTACATTAACATAGTAACTTACATCTATGAATAGATGATCTCCTTATATTAAGGTGAAGTTATGTTTAACAAAAAATCTATACTGCAATGGAATCAATTGTACGAATAATTTTACCATGTATGATAATGATGTTTACAGCATGTAGCTGTGAGAAAGAAAAAACTGAAGACCCCCAACTTGATGAATTTGTTGCCTTTGGTGATGTAAAGAGTTTTGAACCTGTGGCTATTAGATTAGCACTACTTGATACAAACCTTCAACCATCTAATACTTTCAAAGAGGGTGAAAACTTTGTTTTTTCCTTGGCAATTATGAATTTAAGTGATAGTACATTGTATCTCAAACATCATAATATTAACCGGGAAGACTTATTTAAAGTTTTTAAAATCAATGATGATGGTGAGGAGATTTATATTGGGAAACCATTTTACTACATTTTTTGCGACAAGGTTGGAGGAAATTTTATAAAGCCTGATGAAGTATGGGAATTGAGAATTTCCTGGTTAAAAGATATTGCGCTGGATAAATTAATTCAATGTGGAGAGATTGAGACCTACCATAATGAGACATCACCCCTATTGCATGGAAAGTACAAAACAAAATTTATCTCAAAATTCACATTTAGCGATTATAAAATCGACTCTCTAAGTTTTAACTTTGAATTTGAAATTAAATAGGTAACTATGAAAAAAATACTATTGCCTTTTTTAATAATATGCACTTTTGAAAGCTACTCGCAAGTTATAACAAAAGTCGTTAAGCCAACTGAAATTGAGTCAAGGACAACCTTTTCTTATAGCTCAAAAGCTACAAGAATTACAATGCCCCCTGTCGATCTTGTTAAATTGCTTGAAGAAGATATTGATTGTAAAGATTGTCCATTAAGATTTGGATATGGCATTAAGACCGATATTGATTTAGATAATTCCGGAACATGTTCATATCTACCTAATGGAGATAAAATTTGGTCTCTTAAAATTTCCTCTCCAGGAGCATATTCAATAAATCTAAGATTTGATATGTTCTATATAACAGATGGAGCTGAATTATATATCTATAATAAGGACAAGACAATGATTCAAGGACCTTACACAAGTGATCTTTATTCAGGAATACAATCTATCGGATCAGATTTAATGGCAGGTGACGAAATAATTTTGGAGTATATTGAACCATCTTCCGCAGAAGGAAAAAGCATATTACATATAAGCAAAGTTGTTCATGGATATAAAAAACTCACCAAGTCTCTTTTAGGATATGGTGAGTCTGGTTGGTGCAACATTAATATAAATTGTCCTGAAGGTGATGATTGGCAAGATCAATCTGATGCAGTAGCAGTAGTCATCGTAGACGATGAATTTCATTGTTCGGGTTCACTCCTTAACAATTCTTGTCAAAATTATACTCCTTATTTTCTGTCTGCTTTCCATTGTGCTGATGATGGGGACGGTAGTTTAAGTTCAGGAGAAATTGATGATGTGGAAGATTGGGTCTTTAGATTCCAATTTAAAAGCCCAACTTGTAGCAATTCAACTCCATCGGGTTGGATTACATACAATAAATGCACATATAGAGCAGGATATGACCCCTCAGATTTTATCCTTGTGGAATTGGATAATACCCCTACTCAAAGTACGGGTATAAAAAATTTAGGATGGTCAAGATATACAAATCCTGATTCTGCAGTTTGTATTCATCATCCATTAGGGGATGTCATGAAAATATCTTATGATAGTGACGCTCCGACAAACACAAATTATATTAGTTCAACGGGAAGTGGTCATTGGCGAGTTGTTTGGGATGGAGGAACTACTGAAGGTGGGTTCATCAGGTTCTCCGCTATTTAATGAAAATCAAAGGGTTATTGGACAATTACATGGAGGATGGGCAAGTTGTGCACTTCAGGATAGTGCCGATTGGTTTGGCGCTTTTGATTATTCGTGGGGTAGAGAGGCCAATAATAATCCAATTCAGGGAAGAAGTCATTCTAATAGTTTATATTATTGGCTTGACCCCGACGATGTAGGGGATATGACGACAAATACGATATCTATCCCATATATCACAGGCCCTGATATGGTTTGTTATTCACCAAGCCAGACTTTTACATTGCATGATCGTCCTTCTGGTACAACTGTTAATTGGACTTATAATACAAGTCTGTTATACCCTGTGAGTGGTCAGGGAACAAATAATTTTACTGTTCGAGCTAAAACACAATATGTAGGTGGAGAAGGATGGGTCCAAGCTAATATCTCTACAGGTAATTGTGATGCTGTGGGCTTTCGGCGTCAAGGTTTTTGGGTTGGAGTACCCGATCCAACCGTAGATGGTAATGAATATCCTGAGTGTTTTATGAGAGAATGGTATTTTTTAGATCCTGAAGATATGTGGGGTACATATTATTGGCATACAGACTACAAGTTAAGAGTAATTGGTTCTCCTTATGGACACAAAGCACAGATTGAGCCGTTAGAAGAGGGAACTGGACAAATTTTTTGTGATGTGACAAATACATGTGGAACCGGCTATGGTAGATTGGTAATTTACATTAGTTGCCGGGGTTTCAAAATGTCTCCAAATCCTGCAGATGATTATGTTGAGATTAGTATAGACGAAAATAAATTAGTGGAAAATAAGATAGGTGAGTACGAAGTGAGAATCTATAACGGTATGAATATAATGGTGTCTCAAATAAGGACAAGAAAACCTACACTACGAATTAATACCAGTCAATTTATTAATGGCATATATACTGTACAATTTATTACCGGTGATAAATTGCAGGTTGAGCAGTTGGTTATAAGCCATTAAGACAAACGAAACATGGATTAAACAAGTAAAAGGGCATACTAAGGCATGATTTTTTGGCAAATGACATACTATGACAATTAAGTGTATTTATTTTAAAATTAGATAATTAAGTATTATGTATAATCAATAAAGCTATGAAAGTAATTGTAAGATTGTTATTATTATGTGGAGTAGCAATATTAGCAGCTTTTAGCTGTGAGAAAGAACCACAAGCAACAGCTCCTGGATTGGCAGTTTATAAAACTAAAGGCGAT
>JAGGXD010000141.1 GCA_021163295.1 Bacteroidales bacterium | reverse complement strand
TCTTTTTTGCCGTCTTCTTCGTTGCTCGTCGATCACATAACCCGTTATGCTCGCTCCTCGCGCCTTGAATACAACAAAAAATCCTATTAATTTTTGTTCAACTTATTTATCTCCCGTTCCTAAGCCAAGAAATGGTTTTATTAAACAAATTAGGAGCATCTTGATAATATATTTTTATCTCACTCCAGAAGGGTTCTTCAACAACTTGCGCAAATTCGCTGTTTTGATTTTTTCCTTTGAAAATTTCTTCGTACAAAGATTTTAATTCTTTTTTCACTGGCATCTTTTCATTTTTGGAAATCTGAACTATTTGAACCGGACTTGAAAAACAAATGTTGTAATTAATAAGGTCAATTTTTGACGCTTGTTTATAGAATTCCCCTGACATCATGTAGCCCTCAATATTAACGGACTTTCCCTTCAAGAGATCTTCTGTCATTTGTGTTCGATTTCGAATAATTTTCTTGTAAATTGCCATTTGAGTAGCCAAATTTGAGCGCAGACACTGCTGCAAATATGCTTCAACTTCAACAACAGGTTCCCAAAGGACGAGAAAATCAATATTTGAAATTCTTTCAGCGATCATGGCGGCCAGGGTAGCGCCAAGTCTCAATCCCAACAAACCAACCCGATGGACATTTCCTTTTTTCTTAATTATTTCAATCGATCTGGTGATATCTGAAAGCCTGGTCTGAATTGTAGAATCCTCAAAATTCCCAGAACTGTCTCCATGACCCATATAATCAAACCGAAGAACATTGTATCCTTCTTTGGCTAACTCGCGTGCGAAGCTGACATAAACTCGATGAGACCAGAGCTTCTCCTCTGCAAAGGGAGCGCATAAAACAATGCCAAAGTTTTCCCGTTTGCTTCCCGGCAATGGATGATGCAATATACCGAAAAGATTGTAATTATTGTTATCAAAGAAAAAGGGTTCCTCAAGCATTTTTACGCCAAATATTATCGATCAGGTTGCCAGGTTGTATATGTTTCACCTTGAATATACTTTAACCAACCAAAAAAGATTGCCGTATTGACTAAAATAAATGTTTTGCAATGGGTACTGGTCTTTGATAAGAATTTAATGTTATCCTGCAAATTCCCCAGGAATCCCAGGAAATAAAAGAGAATTTGAGCAGAAAAGGTTATTAAATAAATCCCGCCTTGCCAACCTAATATCACAATATTTAAAACAAATATAATAAATAATAAAAAAGGAACTATGAACTTAACCAATTTATGTGATATGAGTTCAAAACTAAACATTGGATATTTAAACGGATTTAATAAATCCGTACGTTTAAAAAGAGCCCTTAATGTCCTGTTTGTAATTCGTGTTTGCCTGTTGAACTCACCTTTTTGATCTCGCGCTGTTTTTTCCAAACAATATGCATCTTCTTCAAAGACCCCTCTGTATCCCTGCCGAATAATATTTAACGGTATCACAAAGTCGTTGATATCATAAGGCATTAGAGGTTGATACATTTTTTTGCGGATGGCAAAAATTGCGCCGTCAGCTCCAACACAGGATCCGATTCTGCTTTCAAGCTTTTTGGTAAGTATTTCGATTTTGGCATATAATCCAACCGAAGCCAGATTGCTCTCACCGCCTTCCAAAACATACTCTGTGTAACCGGTCACAAATCCTATCCGGTCGTCTTCGAAGTGCCTTACCATACTTAGGATTGCATCCCGGTTGTAAAGAGAGTTTGCGTCAGAAAACACAATGATGTCACCCTTTGCCAAAGGTATGGATTTATTTAAGCATGCGGTTTTGCCTATCCTCCCTTCATAATGGTAAAGATTCACACCTTTATCGGCATACCCTGCAACGATTTCATTCGTCCTGTCAGTTGATCCGTCTGACACAACTATAATTTCCAAAAGGTTTTTGGGATAATTTAAATCGAGCGAATTCAAAAGTTTCTTTTCAATGTTTTCTTCTTCATTATATGCGGATATCAACAAGGTAACCATCTGGAATGCCGGGCTGGGTTTTTCTATTAAATTACCCGTCGTCCTGCCTGTTTTTATTAGTGAAATCAACCATAATAGTATTAGATAGCCGAAATATGCATAGAAAACGGTAAAAATCGACAACCAGAATAAACCTTCCAAAACGAGAATCACTACAAGTCCTCACTGGTTGAATTTGGACACGGATTTCACTGATTACACGGATTAAAAAATATATTAGGCGTTCAAAGGTTCAGGGTTCACCGTTCAGGATTACATCATGGAATAGGGTTTTACCTAAAAAAAGGGGCTTTGTCTGAATACTGTTCACCGCAAAGAACGCCAAGTTTACTTCCTTTTTGTTTCCCTCTGCGAACTTTGCGCCTTGAGCGAAGCGGGCGGTGAAAAAATACTCATGCCTGCCTACTATTTTGCTATTGCTCAACCGGCCAATATTTCGGCAGCAGCTCCAAAATTCTTTCTCCAAATTCCTTCAACAATAGGTTCGCTTCTGTAACACCTTCTTTATCTGTCGTGACAGACAACCTAATAAAGGCCCCGTCATTGCGATTATAAATCGTTCTTCCTATAAACCTTTGAATATTCTGCATAAATCCGCTGCCAAGAACTTTTGTTCCTGCAGATTGATACCAGTGCAAAACAGCTTCATATATATCCCCTTTTCTTATCAGGAGATAATTGACCCGGACGCCATCAGGACAATAGTCCGCTCTAAGTTTAATCTTATGAATATCAATGAAATCCCAGCCGGCTCCGGAAAAACAAGCATTTGGATTGTGACCGGTACGCCCCCCCCTGGCAGTGCTGTAATAGCCGATATACATATCAATCTGCTTTCCATCATCTGATCGATAATGCCTGTAAACATGCACCTGGGCATCAAGCGCCCTGTATACGGTTTCGGAAAAGAAATCTTCGCGCGCTTTGTATCCAACAATATTCATGGGGATCTCTTCAAGATTTGTTTCAACGACAACCGGCACACCGCGGGATGCAACAAATGCAACCATTGCAATTGTAACCAAAAGGATAATGACGGAGATTGCAAATGGTCTGTTACCGGGGGAGGCTACAGGATTTGTTGATTTACCTTGACTAAGAAAATTTGCGGGAAGGGGCATATGTGTTTAACCTGTTTGTTTCTGAAAACTTTTTGTTTTACTCAACAATAAGTATTCGATAAGCAGCAAAATAAATCCAAAGGCAAAAACCGCCATTCCTGAAAATTCATGTAAAAATCCGCGTGCAACTTTAGCCCCGTAAAAGTTGGCCAGTATCCCTGTTCCCGTGACTCTTACAATATTTGCGAAGATCGCCAAAGGAATAGCGGAAATAACTAGAAAAATGCGTTTCCACCATTTATTGTCTAGTAACATATATGCAAAAAGAAAACTTAGCATAATAAACGACGTCATAGAATGAAGGCCAGAGCATTGTTCAGCTACCTCAAGATTTGTTTGCATAAAATATAACATGGTTCCTTCACGATAAACAGGAATTGATAAAGCCTTTATTAAAAAAGTAGATACTTGCGTAGCGAATATCTGCAAAGGCAAAGCAACCAAGCTATATAAAGTTGCTGGAACAGGAACCATAAATAAAAGATATAGAAGTGGGAATTGAATAATCGAAAAAACTGCTGCACCAAAATTATACAAAATAAGACCGATCAGGCTTGATACGATCATTAACCTGGAAACCACAGCGATGCCGCCGGTATAACTCAAAACGTATAGCAGCATGCTGATAACCAAAATGACTTCTCCCCATCCTGAACTATTCACCGGCACTTTACTAATCTGATCACGTTTTTGCCATATAAGAAAGGTCGAGATAATTGGGACGAGAACACCATGCGAATTGTTCGAATGACTAAACCATGATTCCGTAAGGTCAGGGTAAATGGGGATGAACGTAACTACCCATAAAATAAGCAATATCAAAATCTTTACTTTTGTGTTTATTAGGATCATTTTCCCTGCTTGCTCAAACTTGCAAGCAAAATAAGAAGCTGTTCAGCGGCCCTCCCGCGGCCTTCCTCATTAAGATGACCAGCATCCTTAGTGAGTTCTGGAACCATGGCATAGTACACATTTGAGCCCTCTTTGAATATTTCCCTTCTTCCATTTGGATATGTAGATTCGACTTCTGCAAGGTCGAATACGGGTTCTCTGCCGCTATATTCATCCAATATAAGCCTGTTTAATTCATTCCTTTTTATATTGCCGTCATAAAACCAGATATCCTTTCTACCAAGCATCCGTTTTATCCACGCCTTTATTGATTTATTCGTTGTGACCAGCGGAACCGTTACATGAACAAATGTAGTCTTGGGATAGAGTTCTTTTAACTCTGACATGGTATTCCTGTATGATCTGAAGACGTCATTAACATCTGTCGTTCCAATAATATCCGCAAAGCAGAACTTAAAAAAGGCTATATCTGACTTATTTCCGATTCCTTTTTTCATATAATCGGCAAAGGCATCGATTTTAGATTTAGGTGCATCGTTCTTCCCGATACTCGAGTGTGCGAAAATACCGCCCTTAAAGTCAACAGGATCTATAGTTTTAACAATGTTTAATTTTATTTCTGGATGTTCTTTCATCAGATCTTGGATACCTTCTATAATGTTATTCCCAACTGACTGATGACCGAAATAGATCTTCTTTTGTGCAAGTCTTTCCCATGAAGAAGTTGGAATATCTTTAATACTAGAGAATTCAGTTGGTTTTTCTGTCATTTCTCCTCCATTACAACTTGTAATTAGGATCAATATGAAAAATGTAACCAATAGCTTCCTATAATTATATAGCACTATATGCCTCCAGCGTTTTGGAGTATTATATTCTTTGAGTTATTAATGGCTGATAGCTTACAGCTAATAGTGAATTAGCCTACCAATTAGAACTTTCAAATCTAGAATTGATATTATGAGCACTCTAAGAAACTAATAAGTATTGATAGACCTTGAGCTTGATAAATTCAACAATGAGTTGTCTCAATAATACACGTTCCTCCGATCCTTGAACATAAATTGAAATATTTTGATCCTTCAAAAAATTATCAAAACTGATCTCAGCCCTATAGAGATGTTCAGGAGAAGATACCAGTAACAGGCTTTTATAGCCCTGTTTTTTTATTAAGGAAGAAATGCCCTTTGCTTCTGAGAAAGTCCCAAAGAATCCCTCTTTGATTTTCAGAGCTTCTACGTCTTCCTCAGGGACTCCGAATTCTTTTAACTTCAAAATGGACCATTCATTGTTTGCCAAATTCCTGCCCAGAGAAATACTATATTCCGTTATTCCAGGCCTACTTAGAATCCATATTCTTTTGCAAATTCCTTTATGGTATAGCTCAGAAGCTGTTTTGTA
>JAGGXD010000150.1 GCA_021163295.1 Bacteroidales bacterium | reverse complement strand
TATATGGGAAGGTGAAGAAGTATGTAGTAAGAAGTATGTAGTAAGTAGTAAGAATGTAGTGTTCCACGTGGAACAATTATTACATGCTGTAATTAATTAATTTCTAATTTCTAATTTCTAATTTTTAATTCATTACTGTTCCACGTGGAACATTATTCATTTATAATGAAAGAAAAAAAATATTTATTATTTGGGAAATTAGTTGATCCGGTAAATAAAAAGATACTGGATGCATGTATTTCTGTGGAAAATGAGAAAATAGTGAAGATAGAGCCTGCCAGGAAGAAATGTGAAAAATATATTCTGCCCGGTTTCATTGATTCCCATGTGCATATTGAAAGTTCAATGCTTACACCGGGGGAGTTTGCCCGATTGGCAGTAAGACACGGAACAATTGCAACAATGTCCGATCCACATGAAATAGCAAATGTTTGTGGGGAAGAGGGATTAAAATATATGATTGAGGATGGGAAAAAAGTTCCGTTGAAATTTCATTTTGGAGTGCCGTCATGTGTGCCGGCTACTGATTTTGAAACGTCAGGAGCGACGCTGAATGCTGATAAAGTGAAGAAATTGTTGAAAAGAGAGGACTATTTTTTCCTGTCTGAAATGATGAACTATCCTGGGGTGATACACGATGATGCAGAAGTTTGGAGAAAGATAAAATCTGCAATAAAATTGAATAAACCTATTGATGGACATGCCCCGGGGATTAAAGGGGAAGATTTGAAAAAATATGCCGGTGCAAATATCACTACTGATCATGAATCTGCGACTATTGATGAAGCTATTGAAAAAATAAAAAATGGGATTAAAATACAGATAAGGGAAGGTAGTGCGGCAAAAAACTTTAATGCACTGTATCCTTTGATTACAAAGCATCCTGAAAAGGTTATGTTATGTACTGATGATTGCCATCCTGATGATCTGGTTAAGGGTCATATCAACCTGCTTGTTAAAAGAGGCCTTAAAAAAGGAATTGACCTGTTTGACCTTATGACTGTTGCTTGTGTTAACCCGGTTAGACATTATAATCTGAATATTGGATTATTACAGACCGGCGATCCTGCCGACTTTATTATTGTTGATGATCTGGAGAATTTAAATGTATTGGAAACCTATATTAACGGGGAAAAAGTTTATGGTAATGGGAAAATCTTATTTAAATACAAAGCAGGTAAACCGGTTAATAATTTCAAAAGGGAAGAAATAGCGGGAAACGACCTGCTGGTAAAAGATAAAGGTGGAAACATAAGGATTATAAAATGTTTTGACGGACAATTATTTACCAGCTCAATAGTTGTTAGACCCAATACCGGAAATGGACAGATAATTTCAGATATTAAAAAGGATTATTTAAAATTGGTTGTTGTAAATCGTTATAATAATTCTAAGCCTGCAATTGGATTTATTCATGGCATTGGATTTAAAGATGGTGCTGTGGCTCAAAGCATTGCGCATGATAGTCATAATGTTATTGCTGTAGGAACAAATGATGAAGATCTGTTAAGAGTTATAAATAAAGTTATTTCTCTAAAAGGGGGTATTGCAATTAGTGAAAAAGGGAATATTCATCAACTCCCCCTGGAAATTGCGGGCCTTATGTCATCTGAAAGCGGAGAAAAAATAGCTGCCGGATATGCTGCACTAAACGAATTGGCAAAGTCTCTGGGCTCCTCATTCAAATCACCCCTAATGACACTCTCGTTTATGGCTCTTCTGGTTATTCCAGAACTAAAACTTAGCGATAAAGGTCTTTTTGATGTAAACGCCTTTTCCCATGTATCACTGTTTGTGGAATAAATCACCTCATCACCTATATTACATAAATTCACTACATTTCGGGAATGATACGGTCAGAAAACATATCTGCTCATATTGAATCTCTGCTATCAGTGATGCCTGACAAACCAGGTGTATATCAATATTTTGACAAAAATGGTAATTTGATATATGTAGGGAAGGCAAAAAATCTGAAAAAAAGGGTCTCTTCATATTTTACAGGTAAAAATTATGGAAAAACAAAGATCCTGGTCAGTAAAATTACTGAAATAGAACATATTATTGTTGATTGTGAATCTGATGCATTATTACTTGAAAACAATCTGATTAAAAAGCATCAACCCCGGTATAACATAATGTTAAAAGACGATAAAACATTCCCCTGGATATGTGTAAAAAATGAGCCTTTTCCAAGAGTTTTTTCTACAAGGAATATTATTCATGACGGATCAGATTATTTCGGTCCGTATGCCACAGGGGGAATGGTGAAAACATTGCTGGAACTATTAAGAAACCTGTATCCGATCAGAACATGTTCCTATAAACTTACTCAGGAAAACATCACAAAAGGAAAAATTAAAGTTTGTCTTGAATATCATCTGGGAAATTGCAAAGGCCCTTGCGGGGGCTTACAAAGTGAAGAAGAATATGAAAAATTGATTAAACAGGTAAAGAACATTCTGAAGGGAAATATTCAGGAAGTTCTTGAATACCTGAAAAAATTAATGAGGGAATATGCAACCGGGTTAAAATATGAAAAAGCTGATATTATTAAAGAAAAAATTAAAACACTTGAGAAATACAAAAGCCGTTCAACCATTGTTAGTTTACGTATTAAAGATGTTGATGTTTTTTCTATAATTGATGACAAGAACCGAGCATATGTTAATTATTTAAAGGTGATTAAAGGAGCAGTAATTCAGTCACATACGGTAGAAATCAAGAAAAACCTTGATGAGACAAAAGAAGAAATATTACCGCTTGTCATAATTGACATTAGGAACCGTTTTGGAAGCAAAGCAAAAGAGTTAATACTTCCTTTTCAGCCGGATACAGGTCTTAAAAATGTAAAGATCACGATTCCGCGAAGGGGCGACAAGAAAAAATTACTGGATCTTTCAAAAAGAAATGTTTGGTATTATCGCAGAGGGATTCAAAAACTTTTGGAAGGAAGCAAAAAATCAGTACGCCAGGAAAAGAAACTGGAGCAATTACAGAAGGACCTGAGGTTAAAGAAATTACCAACACATATAGAATGTTTTGATAATTCAAATATCCAGGGAACAAATCCTGTTGCTGCATGTGTAGTGTTCAGGAACGGAACTCCTTTAAAACGGGAATACAGACATTATAATATTAAGACAGTGCAGGGGGCGAATGATTATGCTTCTATGGGCGAGGTGGTTTACCGAAGGTACAGAAGATTATTAAAAGAAAAAAAATCTTTGCCTCAGCTTGTGATAATTGATGGAGGAAAAGGGCAGTTAAATGCGGCGGTAGGAAGTCTTGAAAAATTGAAGATTCAAAATAAATTAGTAATAATTGGAATAGCAAAAAGACTGGAGGAAATATTTTTCCCATCTGATCCGGTTCCTCTTTATCTTGACAAAAATTCATATTCGTTAAAAATTATACAGAATCTGAGAAACGAAGCCCACCGTTTTGGAATCTCATTTCACAGGCAGAAACGATCAATTAATTTTTTGGGATCAGAAATTGATCAGATAAAAGGAATTGGTCAGGAGACATTAAAAAAACTTTTTGAAAAATTTAAAAGTATTGAACGGATAAAAAAAGCGGAGGAAAAAGAACTGGAAAATATTATTGGTAAGGTAAAAACCGGGATTTTACTCAAATATTTCAAAAATCATCCTGGATCAGGAAAAAATTAAACAAAACATTTATTGTCGTACAATGCTGAAAAACAGCAAATAACACTGCTTTCCGTATGTTTTTAAGCCTGTTTGCTTGTAATATTTTTTTATTCTTTACTGATACCCCTGGTATAAGCCTGAGAGGAGAGGAAAGAAGTTGAAAGTTAAAAGTTTGTAAAGTTGAAGGGAAGAAAAAGGGTAAAAGACAAAAGAAAAGAAAGGGAAATGAAGTAATGAGGTGAAGAAGACAATTACATAACTCTACTGGTAGTGTACAGGGCAAGTTTTTGCAAAGAGGACCTTGCTTCGCTTTCAGGAAATGCATTTAATATATCAAGGGCTTTGTTTTTATATTCATTCATTTTTTCTTTTGAATACTCCATTCCTTTATTGTCCCTGACGAAACGAATTACTTCATTAACCCTGGAAGTCTTCTTGTTATTATGCCTTACAAGTCTGAGTATCTTTTTCCTTTGAGCCGGATTGGTGTTTTTCAGGGCGTGTATCAGAGGAAGTGTGAGTTTTTTCTCTTTAATATCATTTCCGGTTGGCTTACCTAAAAGCCCGTTTTTCTCATAATCAAACAAATCGTCCCTGATTTGAAAAGCAATTCCTATATATTCTCCAAATTGCTTCATTTTACTGATGGTTTCAGGGTCATTTGTTACCGATTTGGTACCGGAAGCACAGCAGGCTGCTATTAGAGCAGCGGTTTTTTTACCTATTATTTCAAAATACTCATCTTCGGAGAGATTCAACTTTCGGGATTTTTGTATCTGTAATAATTCACCTTCACTCATCTCCTTTACTGCTAAAGAAACAATTTCAAGAATTTCATATTCCTTATTTTTTACAGATAAAAGCAATCCTTTTGCTAACATGTAATCTCCAAGCAAAACTGCTACTTTTGATTTCCACAGGGCATTTATTGAAAAAACCCCCCTACGCTCAAATGATTCATCTACAACATCATCATGCACAAGAGTTGCTGTATGAAGAAGCTCAATTAATGCAGCTGCAGTAAAACTAGATTCGTTTATTACGCCTGACAATTTCGCGGTAAGAAAAACAAACATAGGCCTCAGTTGTTTTCCCTTCCTTCTTAGAATATAGTTTGTGATAATGCCAAGAAGTGGCACCTTGCTTTTCAGAATTGTATTGAAATAACCAGCGAACCGGTTCATTTCCGTTTCTATAGGTGCTCTTATTTCCTTAATTGCAGACATATAAATATTTATAATATAATACCCGCAGGTATTAACTTACTTATTGATAATAAAAAGGCAAAATTAACAGGTATCAAAAGATGAATAAATTTAATTTGTCCAAAGATAAAAAAATATACAATAGTCATTGTTTCCAGGTCAAAACTCCCGATTCCTTCTGCCCACATCACCACATCACATATAATACTGATATCTATCGTTGTTTTAGAATTAACATATGTATATATTTGTTAAACTTAGATATGTAAATATGTAGAAATTATGAAAATAAAAGATCTGTCCCCTGAACAGCTTGAAAGAGCAGCTAACATGCTGAAGGCAATTGCCCATCCTATGAGAATAGCAATTTTGAATTATCTGGATAATGGAAAGCAACTTAATGTCACAGAAATTCATGAATTGCTTAATATTGAACAATCTACAACCTCTCATCATCTGGGTATCCTGAAAGATAAAGGTGTATTAGTATCCAGGCGTATAGGGAAACATTCCTATTATTTCCTGAAGCACAATAATCTTTCAAATATTGTTGAATGTGTGAGTCAGTGTTCAAAGTAAAATAATTATGGCTGTAATACGAGTTACTAAAAAGTTTCATTTTGAAATGGCACATGCCTTATGGAATTATGACGGTCCGTGCAAAAACATTCATGGACATTCATATAAGTTACTGGTAACCGTAAAGGGGGAACCGTTAAACGATCCCGGAAAACCCAAACATGGAATGATAATTGATTTTGGTGACCTGAAACAAATAGTGAAAAACACAATTATAAAAAGATTTGATCATACAGTTGTTATTAATAGGCAAGCCCCACATGAGATGTTTGAGAAAATAGAGCAAATGTTTGAAAAATACGAAAGGATGGATTTCCAGCCGACATGTGAAAAGCTTGTTACATATTTCGCCGAAATAATTAAGGAAAAATTACCCGAAAACACAAAACTTCAACGACTAAGATTGTATGAAACAACAACGTCATTTGCAGAATGGTACGAGGAAGATAATAAGTAAAGGCAGAAGGCAAAAGGAACTTCATTACCTCATCACCTTTTTACTTCATTACAACACAATATCTTAAGACAAAAGACAATGGCTGGTAATGAAAAAAAGGGAAACTCAAAAAAACTATTCCTTCTTGATGCTTATGCATTGATATACAGGGCATATTATGCATTTATTCATAATCCGGTTATTACATCAAAAGGATTAAATACCTCTGCAATTTATGGATTTGTTAACACTTTAAATGATATAATTAATAACCAGACACCTTCACATATAGCAGTAGTTTTTGATCCCCCTTCTCCTACCTTCAGGCACAAAATGTATAAAGAATACAAAGCAAACAGGGAAACGACTCCTGAAGATATAAAAAAATCTGTTCCGTATATAAAAAAAATAATTTCAGCTTACAACATACCGATTCTGGAAGTGGAAGGATATGAAGCGGATGATACTATCGGAACTATTGCAAAAAAAGCGGAAAAGAAGGGTTTCAAGGTTTATATGATGACTCCGGATAAAGATTTTGCACAACTTGTATCGGATAATATTTTTATTTATAAACCGGGAAAAGGAGGTGCAAAACCAGTTATTTGGGATAAGGAAAAAGTAAAGGAGAAATTTATGATAGAACGCCCGGAGCAGGTAATTGAGGTGCTTGCTCTTTGGGGTGATGCCTCAGATAATGTGCCAGGTGCCCCGGGAATAGGTGAAAAAACATCAAAAAAACTGATATCAAAATATGGCGGAATAGATGAAATATTTAAAAATATTGAGCAATTTAAAGGAAAGCAAAAAGAGAATCTGATTGAATATCGTGAACAGATTGAATTGTCGAAAAAACTGGTGGAAATTCCATTGGATGTTCCTGTTGATTTCGATGAAAAAGAAATGAAATCAAAAGATCCTGACAAAGAAAAACTCAGGGAAATATTTCAGGAATTGGAATTTAAAAGTTTCCTTTTTAAGTTGAATAATGGAAATGAAATAAAAGCGAAAAAAACAGAAATAGCAGCACAGGGATCATTGTTTTCCGGTCCTGATGCAGGAACAGAGGAAATGAATTATATAAGGAAAAACATTAAATCAACCCCGCATAATTATATTTTGGTTGATACAACCGAAAAACAAGAAACGCTTATAAGTAACCTGTATAAACAAAAACAGTTTTGTTTTGATACCGAAACAACAGGATTGGATACTATAAAAGATGAATTGATCGGTATTTCTTTTTGTTATAAAAATCATGAAGCATACTGGCTCCCTGTTAGTGAGAATAAGAGGGAATCTGAAAAAGTACTTGAGAAGTTTAAAACGGTATTTGAAAATGAAAAAATTGAGAAAATTGGACAGAATCTGAAATTTGATATTAAGGTACTGCGGAAAAAAGGGATTGTTGTAAAAGGCACTTTGTTTGATACAATGATTGCCCATTACCTTATTAAGCCTGAAGGGAAACACGGACTGAATGATCTTGCTGAGGACTATTTGGATTATACACCTGTTAAAATTGAAGAATTAATAGGAGTAAAAGGGAAAAATCAGGTAAATATGCGATCAGTTCCACAAGAAAAGATTAAAGAATATGCTGCTGAAGATGCAGATCTGACCTGGCAGGTAAAAGAGATTCTTGAAGAGGAGCTTAAAGAAAAACACCTTGAAACACTTGCCGGGAAAATTGAAATGCCACTTGTATATGTATTATGTGACATGGAAATTAAAGGATTTAAGATAAATGTTGATGTGTTGCAAAAATACTCAGCAATATTAAAAGTTGAATTACTGGATATTAAAACCGGCATCTATAAACTTGCCGGTACGGAATTCAATATTTCTTCACCTAAACAACTGGGCGAGGTATTATTTACAAAACTAAAAATTGATTCTAAAGCAAAAAAAACAAAAACCGGTCAATATTCTACAAGCGAGGATGTATTACAAAGACTTGTAAACAAACATGAAATAGTATCTAAAGTATTAGAATTCAGATCGGTTAGTAAATTGCTTTCAACTTATATTGAAAAACTACCGGAATTGAAAAATAGCGTAACAGGAAAAATTCATTCTTCTTTCAATCAAACAATTACAGCTACAGGTCGTCTGAGCTCAAATAACCCGAATTTGCAAAATATACCAATAAGGGAAGAAAGAGGTAGGGAAATAAGGAAAGCTTTTGTCCCTTCGGATATGCAACACATTTTGATTTCGGCGGATTATTCGCAGATAGAGTTAAGAATAATGGCACATATGAGTGGCGACAAAAATATGATCGATGCTTTTAATGCAGGTGAGGATATTCATGTTTCTACAGCTGCAAAAATATATAAGGTTTTACCGGGAGATGTTACAATAGAAATGCGGGGAAGAGCAAAAACAGCTAATTTTGGCATTATCTATGGAATTTCTGCTTTTGGACTAAGCCGGAGAATGAATTTGCCGGTGTCTGAAGCTAAAGAATTTATTGAGGAGTATTTTAGAACTTATCCGGGAGTAAAAAAATATATGGACAAGAGCATTGAAAGAGCAAGGGAAAAAGGGTATGTGGAAACTATTATGGGCAGAAAAAGATATCTGCCTGATATCCTTTCGCGTAATTCTATTGTGAGGGGATTTGCAGAAAGAAATGCAATAAATGCCCCAATTCAGGGATCTGCAGCTGATATTATTAAAATAGCAATGATCAATATTCATAAAAAAATAGAAGAAAAACAGTTGAAATCCGGAATGATATTACAGGTTCATGACGAACTGGTTTTTGATGTTCCGGAAAAAGAAATTGATATACTTAGTGATATTGTGGTTAATGAAATGCAGAATGCAGTTAAGCTTAATGTGCCTCTTACGGTTGACTGGGGCATGGGAAACAACTGGCTTGAAGCGCACTAAGGAGAGGTAGTTATAAGTTGAAGGTTATAAAGTTGAAAGGGAAGATGAGAAGGTGGGAAAGCTGTCAGACCTGCCAGAGTACGCCGCAGGCGTTCCCGGCAGAGTCGTATGGAGAAGAGGTAATGAAGTCTTGCATTTTTACCGACTGTGGACTGTGGACTGCCGACTGTGGACTGTGGACTGTGGACTGCCGACTGTGGACTGTGGACTGCCGACTGTGGACTGTGGACTGCCGACTGTGGACTGTGGACTGCCGACTGTGGACTGTGGACTGCCG
>JAGGXD010000224.1 GCA_021163295.1 Bacteroidales bacterium | reverse complement strand
GTATTTCCCATAAGTGCCGGGGCTGTTGGCAGATTACCTGCAATAGATGTGAAATTAAAAGGTGTTAATGCAAAAATAAATCCCTCCAGAGGTCTTTGTTCCAGACGGTTCCACATTTCAGAGGTGGATTTTGGTTGCTGACTGTAAATCTCAGTCATGTACTGAACATTAAACCTGAAAAAATCAATTAATTCACACGCAGCATCAATCTCTGCCTGGAAAGCTGTCTTTGATTGAGCAAGCATTGTCGCTGCATTGATTTTTGCACGATATGGACCCGCAAGCAGATTTGCAATTCTGAGAAATATTGAAGCACGATGCTTCCATTCCATTTCAACCCATTTTTTCTTAGCTTTTAATGCAGCATCAATTGCCATTTTAACATGAGTTTCATCGCCCTGGTAATAATAGCCGAGAGTGTGATTTAGGTTGTGTGGAGGATGGATTGCAACCTTTTTCCCTGATTTAACTTCTTTGCCATCAATTATCATAGGGAGTTCAACCTCTTTAGACATAAGTTCGTCCAAAACTTTTTTTAATTCTGCTTTTTCCGGGCTTCCGGGAGCATAACTTTTTACCGGTTCATTTACTGCAACCGGTACCTGGAAGATTTCTTGTGACATAGTTTTTATTTTTTAATGATTTTCAATATTTCGTTTTAGACCTGTTTTTACAGAAAATGTAAATTACATGAATTCCCGGATCATTAAACAGGATTTTTATCATGATTTACCGCACAATAATCCTTGCGGTTCTTGATATTATTTTATTGGTGAATTTTACAAAATATATCCCTGATGGAACATCTCCAAGATTAATTTCAGTTGTGAAACCTTTTGGAACATCTTTAAGTAACCTGGAAAGGACTACCTGACCTTCAATGTTTATTACAGATAACCTAAGATCTTTAAATGGTTTCTCAAAACTCATAAATAACTTACCATCAGTTGGGTTGGGATAAAGAGTAATTTCCGGGTTGCCTTCAAGATCTTGGATTCCAACAACATAATTATAACTGTCAGAACTGTCTGACGGACACCCTCCGTTATAAACAATTACCTGGTAATTACCCGATTCCTGTGGTAATATTGCTTGTATAGTGTCTTCTGTTATGTTGCTGTTCAAAAACCAGTCGTAGGTTGTACCTGTTACAGAACTTACCAGGCTGTCGGCAGAGAACTGAATTACAGGTTGCAAAGGTTTGCTGTATGGTGTAACTATTGCAGTATCAGTATCATAGCATCCATATTCGTCATATACGGTAACTATATTATTCAGGATTGTATTGTTTAAAGGAACTGTGGGACAGCAGGTATCCGGGTTATTTGCATAAGGTTCCCAATGGTAGGATACTCCACCGGATGCTTTCAAATGAACATAATTATACTCACATGTATCAACATCAAATGTTACAGCAACCGGTTTATGGAAGGAGACCCAAAGGGAATCTTTGTATTCCTGTCCGCCAAGTGTTACGGTTGAAACCAGTTTTACACTGTCCAGTCCAATCCCTGTTGTATCAACGTCTGCAAAACGGGTAGCGGCACTATTAGACCATGAATAGCTGTCATACCCGTTTCCGGCATCCAGTGTTACAGTGTCATATGCACAGGCATTTATAATTTCATTTTCAAGTACATAAATTGATTGAGTAAATTCATCAGCTCCGATATCCGGTTTTGTGACATCCCTGGGTTCACCATCTATATCATCGGTAACTTCTGTAATGGGAGTTCCTGCTCCATTAATAACAGGATTGTTTGTATGCAGATCTGAATTGGATAAAAATACAGGATCAACAGAAACCGAGTTTGAATCAAATGTTGTTGCAGTAATCCATTCCGCAAGGTCAACCAGATTTGTACTATTGTATTTACCAAGATAATCTCCGTTTGAATAAAGATCATTGTAATCACTTGATACATTATCAGAAGAATCGTCTGAATAACCTATTGAGTAACCTCCGGCATTATTAACAGAAATATTATTTTTCAGTACACATGACTGGCTGGCTGTTGGTAATAAGATCGCGTAACTACCTGTGTCATCACCGGTTATATTAATACTATTATAATATGAATTACAACAACTACTAAGTTCTATACCGATTACACCTTGAGAGCTGTTTGTACTGATATGAATGAAATTATTATTTAAGAAATTTGGTTTTGTATATGGATATGGCCCGTTAATATCGATTCCGATACATCTATAGTGTATATTATTCAGATTGATTTTGTTTTTATTAATCTGCGAATTAATTCCGTGCAAATATATCCCATAATAATCTTTATCCGAGAGTGTATTGGATATTTCATTCATGGAAATTAAAGCGCTGTCCTGATAATACAGGTACATACCGTAAGATACCTGATCTTCAAACCTGTTCCCGGTTATCTGATTATTCTTTTCAAGGTATGAATAACTCCCACTAAGATAAATTCCATACGAACCTGATAAAAACAGATTTTCATTAAAGACAGTGTTTGTATCATTTGCGCTTCCATAGGGTGAGAAAACCAAAGCTCCATTAGTGTTTGAAGGATCTGTTGTATTTACCCCTATAAACCTGTTATTATGGAACTGGTTGTTTGAAGCTCCGTTCAAAATTCCAATAACGTTTGCATAATCATTCCCGGTAGCCTGGAGTGTCAGGTTTTTAAAACTGATATAATCAGCCCCATCAAGTTTAACCGTATAATTAGTGTCCGCACTTGTTGATGCCCAGGTAAGAATTACATCTGTACTGTCACCTGAAACTGACTGGAATGTAATAGTATTGGTTTCTGATGCTCCGGGTACTTCCGTAAAAATCAACTGTTCGTTATAGGTTCCTGACTGCACATTAAAAATAATCGGTCCATCGGCCCAGCATGTCTGAAGTGATTCAACCGCTTCGCCGAAAGTTAAATAATCAGCACCCGAAGGTCCTATTGAAAAAGTCCCTGAATTTGTGCAACCATAGAATTCATATGCCCCGATATCCGGATTAACCGGATCTCTCTGATTGCCGGCAAAATCTTCAGTAACCTCAGCCAATGCTTCACCGGAACCATCAAGCGTAATACTGGAGGGAAGGAGATTGGTGTCGGAAACAAATTTCGGATCAACCGAATATGAATTAAGATCCTTTGAATAATCAGTTTGCCAGGTTGCCAGGTCATTTATCCAATAAAATTCGGTAATGGTAACTCCGTAATAAATAAACCGGTCGCCGGAAGAGTAAAAGTTGTTGTAATCACTGGTAAAACTATTAATATCTTTGGTATATATTACCAAACCCCCTGACAGGTTGTTGAAAATATTATTTGTTAAAATATTATTTGATCCACCCTCTTGTTGGTTAAAGGCACGACTATTTTCAGTAGATCCATAGACATTTACACTGTTATGGTAAACTTTCTGATATGAAGACCCTTCAAGGATAATTCCTGCTGACATTGTTTCGGTATTAAAAGCAATAACATTATTAGCTATCAGTCCCAGGTTACTCCCGGTTCCTGAACATTCGTCAAGATATATTCCTGCCCATATGTCCTTTATTAATTCATTATGAATCATCTGGTTATTCAAAACAAGCGGTGCGTTATTAAATTTAAGCAGAATAGATCCACTAAACTGGTTTTCGAAAACATTGCCTGTAATTTCAGTTCCCGACTCAAGTAGTGAAGCACTTTCTCCGAACATCTGGATTCCGATTTTTCCACCAATTATAAGGTTATACTCAAATAGATTGCTATTGTCCTGATCACCAATAGAATAGACGACTGCATTTGTAGTGCCAAGACCCTCAAGAACATTATTACTCAGTGTATTATTTGAAGCGCCTCCGGCAAATTCAATAACTCTTGCGTAAGTAATATCCAAAGCTTTAATTGTCATATTTTGGAAAGTGATAAAACTGCAGCTATCCATTTTTACAGTATAGTTTTCACTGGCAGTGGCATCAAATTGCAGAATAACATCCATGCTGTCTCCTGATGCAGACTGGAAAGTTATTGTATTTGTTTCTGTAACTTCTGGTATTGCAGTAATTACAAATTGTTCGTTATAAGTTCCGCTTTCCACCTTAAAGGTAACCGGACCACTAATACCCACCGGTGTAATTGTATCTACTGCTTCTGTAAATGATTCAAAGTCACCGGTAGCTCCGATAGTGTATTCACCTTCAAATGGCATTATCCCGTCAAACTCATCGGCACCAACATCTGGGGTAACTGCATCTCTCGCTTCTCCGTCAATATCCGTTGTTACTTCTGCTATTGGAGTACCCCAGTTATTCATCCATGGATCTGTTGTATGCAGGTTCGTATCCGCCAGGAATTGAGGTTTTCTTGAAACGGAATGCTGGTCTCTACCTGATGCAACCTGCCAGTCGCTAAGGTTTGCCCAGTTTTCTACCAACCGGGTTCCATTAGTATATAACAAATTATAATCGCTGGCAAAATTTGCTGTATCACAGGCAATAACCCTACCATAAGCTAGATTCACGAAAATATTGTTTTTAATTTCACGATTGGTCGGGGTATTATAATAGAGAGAACGACTGTAGGATGGAGAATTTCCAGTAATCATGATTGTGTTATGAAGAACCGGGATACTTGAACAATTATAAAGATAAATTCCATTTCCGGTATGGGTTGTTTCCAATTGTATGAAATTATTATAAATCAGACCGGTGGAATTTGTTATACATAAACCAAAACTGTAGGTGCTGTTTAAAATCTCGAACTGATTACCACTGATATTCAGATTTTTATGTTTCTGAAGATAGACACCCCGGCGAACCATTTCTGCAAATATGTTATTTTTAATTTGTATTCCGGCAATTGAATCGGATGCAGCACTGCCATCCATATAAATTCCAATTGAACCGTTTTCAAAAAGGTTGGAATCAAAGACATTATTGCTGTCAAGGCTACCTGATGTGTAAATAAATGCGTTTTCATCACTACTGGTCATTGTGCCTTCGTAAAAGAACTTGTTATTCACGAATTGATTGTTAGTAGCTTCATTATATAAACGAACTGCGCTACCCCAATTCTCTCCTGAGGAGATTGAAAGGTTTTTGAATGTTATAAAATCCGCTCCATCCAACCGGATTGTATAATTAAGTTTTGTATTTACCGGAGTAAAAGTAATTAAGACATCTGAGCTATCGCCTGTTTCCGATTGGAATGTAATGGTGTTAGTGCCGGAAGCTCCCGGGATTTCCTGGATTGAGATCTGTTCGGTCAGGGTATCGGTTGCTATGTTGAAAGTAACCGGTCCATTCACACCACAGCAAACCAGTTTTTCAACCGCATCATTCATTGTTTCATAATCCGGGGTCGTTCCGCCAATTGTAAAAGTACCGCTGATGGGTGAATCACATACAGTAAACTCATCAGCTCCAATATCCGGATTAAGAGCATCCCTAATGTCTCCATCAAGATCTTGAGTAACTTCAACAAATGGTATTCCTGCTCCTTTTAAAACGGGATTCAAAATATGTTGACTTGTATCCACTACAAAGTATGGATCTACCGAAACGGAATTAATATCTTTATTGTAAGTTGTTTGCCAGTGTTCCAGGTCGGCGGAATATGTAGTGAGTTTAGTGCCGTTTGAAAACAGGTTATTAAAATTGCTAATTGAAAGGTTATAACTATTTCCTATAGCTAAACCATAAGCTTTATTGACCAGATTATTATTCCTGAAATCAATATATGTACTATATATATGATATAAACATGCGCTGGAAGAATTATCCCCTGTAATATGTATTGTATTGAATATTATTTTAGCGCCCAGGTAATTCATATTCAAACAGATTCCATATTCCGGATTGCCTGTGTTAGTGGCGTTCAAATAGATGAAATTATTGTATATCAGGCTTGTATCACTGGTAGTTATCCATTGACCAGATTTCAATTCAATACCTTTTCCACCGTTTGGTAAAAGGATATTATTTTTTCCGATTTCAACTCTATCTCTGTTATTGTCAAGAAAAATACTAGTCGATGTATAATTAGAATATATATAATTTGATAATATTATTGGATTCTTATACGAACTTAAATATATTGCTTCTCCGGTTTGATCAATAAATTCATTTCCGGAAATAGCAGGTCCATAAGTAATGTACCCTGAAGTCATATTTATACCACGAATTCCATTGCTAAAAAGATTATTATTAAATACATTGCACGTATCACCGGAGTTGTATGAATAAACTAATTCTGACTTGTTAAGTACACCAAGCAACCGGTTATTTGAAAAAGTATTGTTATGAGTTCTATAACCAATTTCAACAATTCTCGCATACTCTGCTCCGGTTGCTTCAAGTGTAATATCCCTGAAAGTGATATATTCGGCTTTGTCCAGTTTCAAAGTATAATTATCATTTTCACCGGTAGCAGCATAAGTTAGTATAACTTTAGTACTGTCTTCGCTTACAGATTTGAATGTAATAGTATTGGTTTCAGAAGAATTGGCTATCCATGGAATGGTTACCTGTTCATTATAAGTCCCGTCTTCTGCCTCGAAGATCACAGGTCCGCCGACCCCTACTGAAATTAATGAATCAACAGCATCGTTGAAGGTTTTGAACAAGTCAGAAGGTCCTATTGAATAGGTGCCGCTAAGAGGAGGTTTAGGATCATACTCATCTGCACCTATATCGGGATTTGTACCATTGCGGGATTCTCCGTCAATATCGGTGGTTATTTCGGCAATTAGTGTGCCCTGGTTGTTAAGATACGGACTGAATGTATGAAGGTCGCTATCGGAAACAAATTGCGGATCTACGGAAAAGGAATGCATATCCTGTCCTGAACTACTTTGATGTTCTTCAAGAGTTTTTTCATTGTTGATGAGATAGGTGCCGTTGGAATAAAAACAATTATAATCACTAGCAAAATTAGAATTATTACTATAATAACTAATAGCCCTTCCACCTGCTTTATTAACTAGTATATTATTTTTTATTTTAACAGTTGAGTATTGAATAGGAAGAATATTTACATTACAGCTACCTGTGGCATTACCGGTAATATTAATATTATTATTAAAAAAGTTTATATCCCTACTGTTACTTTCAACATAAATACCATAATGACTATCATCAGAAGCATTAACATATATAAAATTATTGGCAATGTTGTCGGGAATGCCGGTATTGTTTGTTCCATAGTAAAAATAAATACCTGTTCCTCCGCCTGATAATAAAATTTTATTTTTTTCAATAGTAAAATTATCTTCACAACGATAAAAATATATTCCACTAATGGAAGAATTTGATGTAATAGTATTCCCAATTATGTTTGCTCCTTTTACTTCCCACAGGTGAATAGCTTCTGCCGACTGATTTTCAAAAACATTTTCCTTAATTTCAGTGCCGGTAATTGTACTGTTTCCGTTATAGAAGTGTATTCCCTTTGTTCCGTTTACTATTCTGTTACCGAAAAAAATATTGTTAATATTTTGATAATTGACATATATCAGACTTGAACTGCCTGCTTCTCCTAAAATACGGCAATTCATAATACTGTTATAGTTAGCTTCATTTTTAAATTCAATTACCGTACCGGAAGCATCTGTTGAGATAGTCATGTTTTTGAAAATAATATAATCCGCCCCGTCAAGAGTTACTGTATAACCTCCTCCTGTATTAGATAATGTTACATCTGTGCTGTCGCCTGTGGCAGACTGGAAGGTAATTGTATAGTTTTCAGAAGTTCCCGGAATTTCAGGAATGGTTATTTGTTCGTTATATGTGCCTGTTTCAACCATGAATACAACCGGTCCGCATACACCGCCACCGTTAACTAATGAATCGATTGCTTTCTGAAAAGTCAGAAAATCACCAGTTGCTCCTATAGTAAATGTGTCACACAACGGATTAGCTACAATTATTTCTTTTAATAGAGTGTCATTTCCATGATAATCGTCTGTATCACCATTGGGCGCTTCGGTCCAAATCTTAAAATCAAGGGTGTCTTTAGCAGGCAGATCGTACTTCCCTATCATGATGCTATCCGAAATTTCTCCCGGTGAAAGTGAACCTGTCCAGTCATAATGAACCTGCGGAGTCCCGTCAACATCCCAGTCAATTCTTGCCGAGGTGATTACCGAATCCTGTGAAAAGTTTTTAATAGCCACATTTACTTCCTGTTGGTTCCCTGTTGTATCCGGGTTGGTTGGGGTGTACAGTGTACTAACACCTATGTCATATGCCCTGGAATAGATAGTTATTTCAAGGGTGTCATTATCACAGTTATCATCTGAATGGCCATTGGGATTTTCTGTCCATATTTTAAAATTGTGCTTACCCCGTGAAAAAGAAAACGATTCGAACAAAATTGAATCGCGGGTATCCCCGGGTGCAAGGCTATCTGACCAGTTATAGGTTGTTTGAGCAGCGCCATCAACCGTCCAGCCAATATCTACATTTGTCAGAGTGCTGTCTGTATCATAATTTTTAAAGGATACATACAGATCGGTGGATGGTTCAAAGCTACAAAGAGTATCAGGGTCATCAAGAGAGACGATACCTGCATCCATATGGGCAGAGGCATAGACTTCCTTATCCAGAGTATCATTTCCATGAAACTCATCGGAAGCAATTGATGTCCAGACCTTAATATTGTGGTCTCCCTGGTCAAAGGAATAATTTCCAATCGTAAAGGAATTTGTTGTGTCGGCCCCTGCCAGGTTCCCTGTCCAGTTAAAAGTGGTTTGAGGAGTTCCATCCACTTCCCAGTCAATAGCTGCTGATGTTAACGGATCCGTTCCGAGATTTACCATGGTTACAAAGACATCATAATTGCCGTAAACAAATGATTGTAAAGGAGTATCTATAACTGATATAAGAGCATCAACCTGAGGTGAAGAGATGATATGAGAAGCGCCCATATCATTACGACTGGCATCCGGATCATTGTATGCCGGATCAGGATCTCCCGCATCGATACAAGGCGAAGCCCAGTTTAACTCATATTCCCCTTCACCTGTTTCATAAAGTAAAGGATCTCCTGCGATATTTCCATTGTTTCCTTCATATCCTGATTGATTTGTTAAGGTATATGATACGGTTCCAACAGAGTAAAAATCATTTGGGGGATTATCCAGAAAGATGGAATTTTTTACAGTACTATGAACTCCACGATCATGTATAGCTCCACTATTGGAAATAGTAGATTCATTATTCAAAAAAGTGCTATTAATAACTTCAGAAGTTGAACCTGAGCCCCAGTTATAAATGGCACTACCCATTCCCCAATCAGGGGTGTGATTCCCTATATCCGCTTTATTGTCTTCAAATACACACTTTTCTATTATTGCTTTATTATCCCAGTTGCCTATAGCTCCACCACAACCGGCAGAATCGGATAAAAAAATACAATTGGAAAAAAGTAATGTATCTGAACAATAAAAATTGGCAACTCCAGCCCCCTGAATCCCTTTATTGTTTTTGAAAATGCAATTTAGGATTTTTACATTTGAAACATTTTTATTTAAAATGCCTCCTCCCATATTCGTTTCATTGGCAGTTGGACCATTTGCATTTCCAAGGGTAATTGTAAAACCATCAATGCTTGAATGATCAATACCTCTTACTACATTGTAGCAGTTATCGGAGATATCATCAATAGTTCCAATATCTCCGCTTAAAATTGTTTCATTTGTTTTCCAGTCTCTCTCCTCAAAATTTGTTTCTGTTCCGGCAAAACCGCCAAACAGGGATACACTGTCAACCAGTTGAAAGGTTTTTGTGCGGTTATCAGCCGGGGAATTGTTCCCTGTTTTATCTTTAGAGGGTTTATAGGTTCCTGCAGCTACCCATATTGAATCACCACTTGCCGCATCATCAAGAGCGGATTGCAGACTGGTATAGGCATCGGTCCATGAGGTGCCATTATCACTTCCACCGGCATCATGTTTTACATAGATAACGGATTGGGAAAATCCATTAAATGGTAGTGCTAATATTATAACTAATAAGACTTTTATGATTTTGGAAAGAAACGAAACTGAAGATTTTGTAATATTCATGGTTTTATAATTTATGACTGTATAAAAATTGAAATAGTTGCTTCCGGATAGGGCACTTAATTCTAAAATATAAAATTAGTAATAATCTATAAATGCTTAAATTGTTTTCTGATGTTTATAAGCATTAATGAAAAAAAGTAAAAGGATCGATTTATTGAATAAATTATTCATGCAATGTATTCACTATTTCAACCCCTATTAGCTTGTCATATCGTAACATCAGGTCTTTATAATAAATATAAATCACATAATCATTCTCGGTTTCATAATGGCTGCCCTCAATCAGGGTGTTGTCCGGTATTGTTTTTCCCTCTGGCAGACAAACATATTCATAATTATAAAACCCCTGTTTCAGGAGGAGACTTAATTCATAAGATCTTGAATCAATATTATAAACCATCCTGTTCATGTTGTTGCACCTCCAATCAGTAAGTTCCCCGTATATATATATCCTTGCTTTGTCCGGAGGATGGTCCATTTGCAAAGAAAAAAATACCCGGAGGTAATCTGCATCCGTATGCCTGTTTTGCCCTTCCTGTACATCAACATAATATTTGCCGTTAAGTTCCTGAATATAAAAGTAGTTTTTCAGAGCCCGTGATTTTTCGGGGTACAATCCGATATTATAAATGCCATCAATGAAATCGATATGTTCAATATATTCAGATTTATACCTTATACTTTTAATATCGAAATACCTGTATTCGTTTCCGGCAGGGAAAATATTTGTAGTTGGATCGCTGAATACCAGTATGTTGCTATTGAACGTTGATGGTTTTAGATCAGTCCTGCCATATACCCATTTGTTATTCTGGCAAACAACTACTTTGATCTGCTGATACGGATCCCTGATATGATATGAATTCAGATCGACTGAAAAGGTCACTTCCTGTCCTTCGTTATATATTGCTGTTACAGATGGACGTTTTGCCCTGGCATTTATTTTAACCAGGTTCTCTGAAACAGTAAACCTTTTTGTAAGAACAATCTTTTCAGGATCATAATCTTCATACACCTTTATTATATAATTACCTGATATTCTGAATTGAATATTTTCATTTGGAAATTCAAGTTGGTAATTAACATAATCAACGGTTGTGTTGAACGAATAATTAAATTTTTCAATCTGGTTTTCAGGGAACCCGTCCATGTATTCCGGAGAAGATAAATTTGATGAATTCCAGTTTATATCACAATGTTCAAATGTATATTGATAATTTCCTGTTCGCGATCCCAGTTCATCAAAAATAAGCACCAGCTTATCGTTACTGTTCAGGTTCAGAATAGGGTAGGACAGATCCCATCCTTTTTTATGCAGCATAACCGTTTTAATACCATCCTTAAAAACATGACCGGAGTAAAACAGAGAATCCTGGGATGAAGCTTTTCCATGATAAAAAAAGATTATCAAAAAGCTTAAAAGGATTGTGTGCTTTTTTTTATTCATTAGTAAAAAGATAAAAGACAAAAGTAAAAAGATAAATGTAAAAAGTAAAAGTGAATCGTGATCCGAACTCGTAACCCGAAACTCGTACCTCGTAACACATTAACAATTTTTATACCAAGTTTACATCCATTCCAATTGCAGGAAATTAAAAATTGTATATTTTTGTGTCAAACTTTATTAAATCAAAACTATAACATGCCCAAGGTTATAAGAATTAAAAAGGGCCTGGATATAAAACTTAAAGGGAAGCCTGAGAAGATCATTATTCAGGCTGATCTTTCTGAGTTTTATGCTGTAAAACCACCCGATTTCCCAGGTCTGTCCCCATTGCCAAAATTATCTGTAAAAATCGGATCTGAAGTAAAAACCGGATCTCCCTTATTTTATGATAAGAACAAGCCGGATATATTATTTACTTCGCCTGTTAGCGGAAAAGTTGTGGCTGTGAATCGGGGTGAAAGGAGAAGGATACTTGAGGTGGTGATAAAGCCAGACAACAAAAACGAAGCTGTTACTTTTCAGAAAGGAGATCCTAAAACCATGAACAGGGAGGAGATTGTTAATAATCTCCTGAAAAGTGGAGTATGGCCTTTTATCAGGCAGCGACCTTTTCATGTTATTGCTGATCCTGATGATGATCCCAGGGCAATCTTTATTTCGGGTTTTGATTCAGCCCCGCTGGCACCCGATCTGGATTTTATTCTTAACGGAGAAGCGGCTTCATTTCAAACAGGAATAAATGTTTTGTCACAATTAACATCGGGTAAGATACATATTAGTGTAAATGCTGTTTTTGCAACAGCTGATGTTTTTTCTAAAACGGAAGGTGTTGAATTACATAAATTCAGGGGTCCACACCCGGCCGGTAATGTTGGAGTGCAGATCAATCATATTGATCCTGTGAAAAAAGGGGAACAAGTATGGACCGTTAATGCGCAGGATGTGATTGTGATAGGAAAACTTTTTGAGAAAGGTGTTTTTAACCCAACCAGGCTGGTAGCACTTACTGGCTCTGAGGTTATTAATCCGAGGTATTACAGAACCAGACTGGGAGCTTCAGTTAAACCATTGCTTAAAGATAATGTGAAGGAGGGGAATAATCGTTATATCAGCGGGAATGTTCTTACCGGCAGTAAAATAACCAATGCGGGTTTTATAGGATTCTACGATTCACAGGTTACAGTAATACCCGAAGGTGATTTTTATGAGTTTTTGGGTTGGGCTTTACCGGGTTTGAAAAAATTCAGTGGTTCACGGACTTTCTTTTCATTTCTTCTTCCAGGTAAAAGATATACACTGCATACAAATCTGCAAGGTGGCAGAAGGGCTTTCGTTTTAACAGGACAATACGAGAAGGTATTGCCCATGGATATTTATCCGATGCAACTGCTTAAAGCTATTCTTGTTGAGGATATTGATCTTATGGAAAACCTTGGAATATACGAGGTGGCAGAAGAAGATTTTGCTTTGTGTGAATATGTTTGTACCTCAAAAACGGAGGTTCAATCAATATTAAGAAGCGGGTTTGAACTGATGCAAAAGGAGCTTGGATAATAAATACTCAAAAATATAATGAAGTCATTAAGAAAATTTGTTGATAAAATCAAACCACACTTTTCGAAAGGTGGAAAATTTGCAATGCTACATTCTACTTTCGAAGCTTTTGAATCGTTTCTTTTTGTTCCAAACGAAGTAACAACAAAAGGATCTCATATTCGTGATGCCCTTGATATGAAAAGGACAATGATTATTGTTGTTGCAGCGGCTGTTCCGGCTCTTCTTTTTGGTATGTGGAATACAGGCTATCAGCATAATCTGTCTATTGGGATGGAGGCTACAATATGGGAAAATTTTGTATTCGGGTTTTTGAAAGTACTCCCTATCATTGTTGTTTCCTATGTTGTCGGACTTGGAATTGAATTTGCGGTTGCACAGATACGTGGGCATGAAGTAAATGAAGGGTTTCTTGTTTCAGGTTTTTTAATACCACTGGTCGTACCTGTAGATGTGCCTTTATGGATGGTTGCCACGGCAACCGCGTTCGCTGTTATTATTGGCAAGGAGGTTTTTGGAGGTACGGGAATGAATATTCTGAACCCGGCGCTTACAGCACGGGCGTTCCTGTTTTTTGCATATCCTGCCTGGATGTCCGGGGATACTGTATGGATTCAGGGGCTTAAAAACGGAGAGGGTATTATAGATGGTTTTTCAGGAGCCACTCCCCTGGCGAATGCTGCAGCAGGTTTATTTGATAATTTACCTTCAACCTGGGAAATGTTTCTTGGAAATATTCCTGGATCGGTTGGCGAGACTTCCGTTATTGCTATATTGATTGGAGCTGTTATACTTGTTGCAACCGGAATAGGAAGCTGGAAGATAATGTTTTCTATGGTTGCAGGCGGGCTTGCTATGGGATTGATTTTTAATGCTTTTGCAGTAAATCCTTATATGGAGATCCCGGCCTGGCAACATCTGATTATGGGAGGATTCGCATTTGGTGCTGTATTTATGGCAACCGATCCGGTTACGGCTGCACAAACAGAATATGGTAAATGGATATATGGATTTTTAACAGGATTATTAGCTGTTCTTATCCGTGTTATTAATCCTGCATACCCCGAAGGTGTGATGCTTGCAATATTGCTGATGAATGTTTTTGCCCCGTTAATTGATCATTATGTAATTGAAGCAAATATTAAGAAAAGAAGACGAAGAGTTAGAGTTGAAAGTTGAAAGTTATAAAGTTAAAAATATAAGAGTTAAGAGTTTAAAGTTTGAAGTTAAGGACCAGTAACCAGTAACATTTTAGGTAAAAAAATTAGAATTAAAATATAAGATATTAAATACAAGAAACTCAAAATACTAAATATTATCACATGAAAAGTTTTAGTAATACATACATTTTTGTTTTCTCAACAATAATGGTTGTGGTTGTTGCTGCTTTGCTTAGCACAGCAGCAATGGTGCTTCAGCCATTGCAGGAAAAGAATATTGAGATACAGAAAAAAAGGAATATCCTTTCTTCTATACGAATTGAAAACAATGCAAAAAATGCTGAAGAACTGTATGATAAATTTATTTCAGACAGCTATGTTATAAATGCTGATACTGAAGAAAAAGATGAGTCTCTTAATGCTTTTGAGATTGAAATGGGATTGCAAATGAAAAAAAGCCCTGAGCATAGATCACTCCCTGTATTTATCAGTTCTCTGGATGATGGTACGAAAAAATATATTGTACCTGTTCATGGTAAAGGTCTTTGGGGACCTATATACGGATTTGTTTCATTGAATGATGATTTTATAACATTATACGGAGCTGTTTTTAATCATGATGATGAAACTCCTGGGTTAGGAGCCGAAATCAATACCGATTGGTTCGGAGCACAATTTACAGATAAGAAAATATTTAATAATAGCATGGAATTTATTTCCATTGACCTTGTAAAGGGTGGAGCAGATCCGGAAAGTCTAAATGAAGTTGATGCCATTTCAGGTGGGACACTTACAAGCAACGGGCTTGAAAAAATGCTGTATGACTGTCTTGGTAGTTATCAGACTTATTTTAAAAACCAAATGAAAAATAACTAATGAGCGACAAAGAACCATTATTTTCCTCGAAGAACCTTAAGCTTCTTACTAATCCTTTGAATGTTGAGAATCCAATTACTGTTCAGGTACTTGGAATTTGTTCAGCACTTGCAATAACCGTTAAGCTTGAACCGGCTGTGGTTATGGCTATATCAGTTATGGTTGTTTTAGCTGTTTCTAATGTAGTTATTTCAGCACTTAGGAAATTGATACCTCCCCGAATCAGAATTATTGTACAGCTTACAGTAATTGCAACAATGGTAATTCTGGTTGACCAGATTCTGAAAGCATTTGCATACGATGTGAGTAAGCAACTATCGGTGTTTGTCGGACTGATAATTACTAACTGTATAATTATGGGCCGTCTTGAAGCATTTGCTATGAGCAATAGCCCATGGACTGCCTTCCTTGATGGTATCGGTAATTCAGTCGGTTATGGAGTGATACTTATAATAGTCGGTTTCTTTCGTGAATTGCTTGGATCGGGAGAGATATTCGGATATCCGATTTTTGAGAAAATTGGGATATATAATATTGGATATGAAAATAATGGATTTATGATCCTGCCTCCAATGGCTCTTATAATTATTGGTATCATTATATGGGTACAAAGGAGTAGGAATAAAGAGCTTATTGAAGAAAGTTGAGTAGGTGAGTAGTTGAGTAAGGTGAGTATGAAAGAGTGAAGAGGGAGAGTTCAAATTAGCTAATTAACCAATTAACGCTTAATTTTATTACAAATGGAAAACTTATTGAACATATTTGTTAAGTCGATTTTTATCGATAATATGGTTTTTGCCTATTTCCTTGGCATGTGTTCTTACCTGGCAGTCTCAAAAACTGTGAAAACATCTGTTGGTCTTGGAGTAGCTGTTATATTCGTATTAGTAATAACTGTTCCTGTTAATTATCTTATTGAGAACTATCTTCTCAGTAAAGGAGCACTTGTATGGATAAGCGAGGATTTTGCCAATGTTGATCTTAGCTTCCTTACTTTTATTATGTTTATTGCTGTTATTGCATCAATGGTACAGTTGGTTGAGATGGTAATTGAAAAATTTTCACCTGCATTATATACATCTCTTGGTATTTTTCTTCCGCTTATTGCAGTAAATTGTGCTATACTGGGAGGCTCGTTGTTTATGGTGGAACGGGAATATCAAAATATTGGTGAAGCTACAGTTTTTGGTCTCGGTTCAGGTATCGGCTGGTTGCTCGCTATTGTGGGTATTGCTGCTATCCGTGAAAAAATCAGGTATTCGAATGTGCCGGCTCCATTACGCGGACTGGGGATTACATTTATTATAACCGGTCTAATGGGTATAGCCTTTATGAGTTTTATGGGAATAAAGATATAGAAGAAGTACTTAGAGTGACTAAAGTGCCTAAAGTACTTAAAGTTGTAGAAGATGGATAATAAAGAATTTAGTAAGAAATTAGAGATTAGGACTAAGAAATTTGCGGTTAGTATTATTGAATTATCAGTTTCATTGCCTGGTTCACCTGAAAGTAAAGTGATAAGATATCAGGTTACAAAATCAGGAACAAGTATAGGAGCAAACTATAGGGAAGCAAATCGGTCAAGAAGTAAAGCAGATTTTTCGAATAGAATTAAAATTTGTGAAAGCGAAGCAAGTGAAACAGTTTATTGGTTAGAGATAATTATTGATTTATGCTGGGGCGATCCTGAAAATACACAATTAATTTTATTAGAAGCGAATGAACTACTTGCTATTTTTACTTCGATTGGAAAGAATTTAAAACTTTAGGCACTCTAGACACTCTAGACACTCTAGACACTTAACAGATAAAGATTTAGCATAAAAATGAATTATTAAATAAAAGTTAAATATTATACAAACAATATGATTTTACTGCTTTCACAATTCGGAGTTATTTTGGTGAGTATTGCTGTTTTCCTGGTAGTGATCTTGTTCCTTGTACTTATTCTCCTTTACGCTCGGAAAAAATTAATACCCCAGGGCGAAGTGCAACTCAAAATAAATGACAGGGAAATGCAGGTTTCACCGGGTTCAACACTTTTATCAACATTATCAGCTAATGAAATTTATCTTCCTTCGGCTTGTGGTGGAATGGGGACCTGTGGAATGTGTACTTGTCAGGTACTTGAAGGTGGCGGATCTATTCTTCCAACTGAAACAGGTTTTTTTACCCGTAAAGAACAACAAAATAACTGGAGACTGGGATGTCAGGTGAAAGTTCGCGAGGATATGGTAATTAAAGTGCCTGAATCTGTCCTGGATATTAAAAAATATGAATGTGAAGTTGTTTCGAACAGGAACGTTGCAACTTTCATCAAAGAGTTTATTGTTAAATTACCTGAAGGAGAATCCCTTGATTTTCAATCTGGTGGTTATATTCAGATTGATGTTCCTAAAATTGATGTTGATTTTAGTAAGGATATATCTGTTGATGAGATGTTCCGCTCCGACTGGGACAAGTTTGGGTTATGGGACCTGAAAATGAAAAATCCGGAAGAGACATACAGGGCCTATTCAATGGGGAATCATCCTGCTGAAGGGAATATTATCATGTTGAATATCCGTATTGCCACTCCGCCATGGGAGCGCACAAAAAACAGGTTTATGAAAGTGAACCCCGGTATCTGTTCCTCCTATATATTTTCCAGGAAACCTGGTGATAAAGTTACAATCTCAGGACCTTATGGTGAATTCTTCATAAAAAATACAAATAGAGAAATGGTATATATTGGCGGTGGTGCTGGAATGGCTCCGATGCGCTCTCACCTGTTACACCTGTTTAATACACTCAAAACAAAAAGGAAAGTGACCTACTGGTACGGTGCCAGATCAAAAGATGAAATATTTTATGAAGAGGACTTTCGTGAGTTGGAAAGGGAATTTCCTAATTTCAAGTTTAATATTGCTCTTTCCGAACCGCTTAAAGAGGATCACTGGGATGGACTAACAGGTTTTATTCACCAGGTTCTCTACGATAACTATCTTAGTAAACATGAAGAACCGGAGGAAATAGAATATTACTTCTGCGGTCCGCCTTTAATGAATTCCGCTGTTGAGAAATTGTTATATGATCTGGGAGTACCTGATGAAATGATCGCATTTGATGATTTTGGCTAATGGAAGAAGTTAAGTTGTTGTTAAGTTGAACCTTGAACCTTGAACCTTGAACCTTGAACAAAAGAACCTTATACATTATCCTTGCCTTCCTGGTATTGCTTATCCTGTCGTACCTGAATTATAAAAAGAATGCACTCTTTATCCTGGATGGATTTACACAGGGCACGACCTATCATATTGTTTACAAACAGCCCTATTCACCTGGATTTTTCCTGAATCGTAATATACATGATTACCAGGAAGAAATTGATTCCCTGCTAATGGAATTCGATATGTCACTTTCGGCATATCTTCCTGAGTCAGTGATATCCCGAATAAATAATAATGATAAGGATGTTAAGGTAGATAGTCTGTTCAGTAAAGTATTTTATAAAGCGAAGGAGGTGAATGAAATAAGTGACGGGGCTTTCGATATTACTGTGGGTCCACTGGTTAATGCATGGGGGTTTGGCACTGAACTACGTGAAAAAATTGATAGTGCTTTGATAGATAGTCTTATTCAATTTGTAGGTATGGATAAAGTGCAAATAGAAAATGAAAGGGTGATAAAAAGTGATCCCGGAGTAAAATTAGATGTTAATGCTATTGCCCAGGGATATTCAGTTGATATTGTTTCCGGTTTTCTGAGTAACAAAGGGATTAATAACTTTCTGGTTGAGATTGGAGGAGAAATCAGAGCTGCCGGTACTAAGAAACGGGGAACTCCCTGGAAAGTAGGGGTTGATAAGCCATATGATTATAACTTTATTCCCGGTCAGGACCTCCAGGTGATCCTCACTTTGGAAGATAACTGCATGGCTACTTCAGGGAATTACAGGAAGTTTTTTGAGGAAAACGGGGTAAAATATTCTCATTCAATAAATCCTAAAACCGGATATCCTGTAAGACATAACCTTTTAAGCGTAACTGTAACAGCCCAGGATTGTATATCGGCAGATGCCTTTGCCACTGTTTTTATGATAATAGGATTGGAAAGGTCAAAAAAGCTTGTGAAAAAACTTGACGGAATTGAAGCCTATTTTATTTATTCAGATGATAAAGGTGATTTCTGCGCTGAATTTACTGATGCCTTCAGGGAAATAATTGTTGAAGTACCGGAATAACTAGTCAATTATCCGCAATCGCAATGTTTTCCTTTTTTAAGGCGGTTAAAACATCTTAGCTCATCATGTTTCACACAGGTAATCCCAAGTTTTCTCATATCTTTATTTTTCCCAATCTCAAATGTTGGAAATTTGCCGTTTTTCCTGAAAAAAATAGAAATCCCCATTGCAATAAAAGAAACGGCTACAATCACTCCTGTTATGAGAAATAACTTAATCAACATGCTAATGCCTTTTTTGAATGCAACAAAGATAAGATTATTTTTATACAGTGATACCCGCCAAGCGGTTTTAAACCGCTAGGCGGATATGAAAGGTTTTCCTACCTTTGAAAAAACAAATATAAAAATAATGATTGATCTTAACTCTGTTGTCACACCATCTCCCGGGATTGTTCCGAGAAAAACGGGGGATGAATATGTTCTGGTCCCTGTAAGTAATAACATTGCAGATATGGATGGTGTTTATACACTGAACGAAACAGGTGCTTTTATATGGGAAAAACTCGATGGTAAATCAACCCTTACAGAAATTGTTTCCTGCATGCAGACTGAATTTGATGTGGATGCTGAAACGGCAAAAAATGATCTTCTTGCCTTTATTGCTGAAATGAAAAAATTCCTTATTATTGCCGGATGAAGAGTTTTAACCTGAATATTGCAGACTATGATATACGGTTTATTTCGACAGGTCCTGAGACTGATCTTCTTTTAAAAAAGAAATATAACCATTTTTTCTCCTGTTGTGGGAATGCTGATATTACTGTACGCGTGCATTCCGGTGTTCTTAAACCTGAAGAAAAAGCTGTCAGGGTGTTTCATGCTCCGTATATTAAAGAGACTGATAACATAAAGGTAAAAGTCAATGATGAGTTCTGGACAGTTTATAAGAACAAAAACGATATTTTAATTGAGACTATCCTGCCACTAGGGAAAAAAAACAGGAAGGCGAGTCTGAGAATGAATACCGGTGCAGATGAGTGGGATCTTTATATCAGTAGTGCAGATAAGAAAAAGGATCCGCTTGAGTATCCTCTCGATGGTCTGATGCTATATTATCTTACTGTAAGGTCGGGTGATATTTTTATTCATGGCTCCGGGATTAAGATAAATAACAGGGGATATCTTTTTGCCGGTGTTTCAGGGAAAGGCAAAACTACTATTGCTCAACTGTGGGATAAAGCTGGTGCCACGGTAATCCATGACGACAGACTTATTATCAGATATATTAACGACCGTTTTGTTATGTATAACACACCGGTTTATAATAACGAGACACAGCGGTCGTCACCTGTTGACAAAATATTCCTTATCGATCATGGCAAGGCTAACAAGATTGTCCCAACTGGAAAAAGTGAGGCTCTTTCTCTTGTAATGGCAAACTGTATTCAGCATCTGTGGGACCCAGTAATAATAGAATCACTGACTAAAACACTTGTTAAGCTGACATCCGAAACAGATATTAACCGACTGTTTTTTAAACCGGATGAAAGTGTAGTGTCATTTATATTGGAGTAGAGGGGATAAAGGGAATTGATTTTACTTCGCAAATCGTTAATCGGTGTTCCTTGTTCGATATTCGAAAACTGAATTGTTTTTTGTTTGACATTATATATTTTTTTAATTTATTATTTTAGTATTTATTTCATCTGCAAAACATTAGTTATAATAAGATACTAAATGAAGGATTCCGGATCAAATAGTATTTTTCTTAAAGAGGTAAGCTTGAATCTTTTGGCAGAGGGGAAGTCGTTGCGGATTAAAACGGCCGGTTACAGTATGTTCCCCGCAATTCGTCCTGGAAATGTTGTAGTTATTGCTCCTGTCAAAACCCGGTCAAACCTCACTACTGGCGATATTGTAGTTTTTAAGAGAGATTCAGATTTTGTATTACACCGGCTGACAGATATCCGGTATCAGAAAGAAAATGCTTTCTATATTACACGAGGCGACAGTAGTTTAAATGAAGACAAACCAATTACTTTAGATAAAATAATAGGTGTTGTTACTACTATCGAAACCAAACGACGAAAAATACAACCACACCGCCATAAAATACATTACCGCTATAACCGTGTTTTGGTTAGACTTATTTACTTATGGAAAAAACTCCTTCGTATAATTCGTCTAAATTCGTGTAATTAGTATCTTTACATTAATGAATTACCCATCCAATAAATCCAGATTACTCTTCATAAAAGCAGTCCGACTTGTATGGGAAAGCGCTCCGGGCTGGGCAACTACGAACATATTTATCTCTGTTATCCGAAGCATATTCCCGTTAGTACTTGTGTATCTTATAAAGCAGCTTGTTGATGGTATTGCTGAGGCAGCAGGGCAGAATAGTGATATAAACAGTAGCCTGATAATATGGTATATACTTGCTGTTGTTATAACAATATTCCTCGATGAGGCAGCAACAAGTCTTGGTAACCTGGTGCGTAACAAACAATCGTACCGCCTTGAGTCGTATATGCATAGCCTGCTTCATTCCAAGTCAATACAGCTTGATCTTCAACACTTCGAGAATCCTGAGTATTACGATTCTTTAGCCCGTGCGGCACGCGAAGCACCATACAGACCAAACACTATCGTCAACAACCTTATTTCTATTGCAAGGGGACTATTATCGCTTTTGCTGATGGCAGGACTGCTTATTTATTTGCACTGGTTAATAGTAATAATTCTTCTGGCAGCCAATATACCTGGAATATGGCTCAGGCTGCATTATGCAGGGGTGCTGTATAACTTTAAGCGTGAGCAGACCCCGGCTGCAAGAAAAACAGCATACTTCAAATGGCTGCTTACAGGAGACAGACCGTCAAGGGAATTGCGGCTGTTCGGACTGGGCGAATATTTCACTAAGCTTTTTAACAAAAATTTCAATAAGTTAAAAGAAGAAGAAATAAGTATAATAAGCAAGAGAACATTGATTGAGCTCGTTGCGGGAATATTTAAAGCAGCAGCATTTCTTTTGGCACTTGGGTATATCGCAAAAGAAACTGTAAGCTCACAAATATCGGTTGGCGATATGGCAATGTATCTTGTTGCTTTCAGGCAGGGAATGGTTTATATAAAAGATGTCTTTTCTTCGCTGGCAGGTCTGTATGAGGATAACCTTTTTATTAGCGATACATTCGAGTTTCTTAACCTTAAAGAAAAAATTGTTGCTGTACCTCCTGTTATTGAACCCGGCAACTTTAGCAGTAGTATCAAGGTTGAGAATCTCTTTTTCTCATACCCAGGTACCAGTGAACCACTGCTCAAAAATCTTAATCTTGGGATAAGGAAAGGCGAAACGATAGCGCTGGTAGGAGCTAACGGTGCAGGTAAAAGTACACTGGTACGACTGCTATGCAGATTATATGATCCGATTGAAGGAAAAATAACACTTGACGGTAAAAATATTACCCATATGGATCCTGCTTTGTACCGCAGATTGTTCTCTGTGATTTTTCAGGATTTTATGCTGTATAATCTTAGCGCTGGTGATAATATTTGGATGGGGGATGTTTTAAAACCTCAAAACAGGGAACGGATAAAATCATCAGCATCACAAACAGGCATTGACGAACTTATTGAGGCACTGCCCAAAGGATATGATACGGTAATCGGCAGACTCTTTGATGACAGTCGTGAACTTAGCTGGGGCGAATGGCAAAAGATAGCTATGGCACGCGCCCTTTACAGAAATGCCCCTGTACTGATACTCGACGAACCGACAAGCGCCCTTGATGCAACAACAGAATATGAGGTTTTCAGCAGGTTCAAAGAGATAACCCGCGACCGGACATCAATACTTATCAGTCACCGCTTCTCAAATGTCAGTCTGGCTGACAGGATACTGGTCCTCGATAAGGGAACAATAGTCGAAGAAGGGACACATCAGGCTCTGATGAAAGCCGGTGGTCTTTACAGTGAGATGTTCACTAAGCAAAGCAGCGGATACAAATTATGAGTCTGATTGCCGATATATTACCCGAAGAGCAACTGCTGATATCTCTTTGCCGTCTCTCCTTTAGCGAAAAGCAGAAGAAAAATATTAATGCACTCGTAAAGAAGATAACAGACATAAACAGGTTTGTTTACCTGGCAAACGAACACGGCATTATAGCGCTGGTTTACGATAATCTGAAAGAGACAGGTGCCGGGGATCTGCTTCCTGAAGAGAAAATGGTTTTCCTGGCAAATAGCAGGATGAAAAGTCTGGGACGTAACACATTTCTTTATAATATTATTGAAGAAGTACTTGGTCTTTTCAGGCAGGCAAAAATAAAAACAGTATTGCTTAAAGGGATGGCACTTGAATTGTCTGTTTACGGCAATAAGGGGTTAAGGCAGATGAACGATATTGATATCCTTGTTCCCCGGAAGCGGTGCATGGAAGCAAGAAGGATATTATTGAAAAATGGTTTTCAGTCAATCCCGCTTAAGTCACCACTCTATAATCTAATACTGCCTTACTATGGTAAGCATTTGCCCGAGTTAGTAAAAGGAGGCATTTCAGTTGAGATACATCATAACCTTTTTGCAGGACCAGACCACTCACTTACAGAAAAAATGATTACCGGCAGCACTGAAATTTTATTTAACAAAAGCAGTCTGTATATCCCACCGGTACGTGAGTTTTTTCTTTACTTAGTGAAGCATCTCGATAAACATGAGAAGAAGGGAGAATCACAACTACGTTTATATACAGACCTTTTTTGCATGATTGAAAATTATGGAGAAGAGCTTTTAAACAGGACATTATTTAAAGAAGCAGAAGCAGCCGGACTGGAAAAAATTTTAGCAGCAAAACTTTTTCTTCTGAAGCATTATTGGGGGATTTTTATTAATCCGGGACTCGAGATACCGATAAATGAAAAGGCACCGGCTAATATCACTCAGTTATTCAAAACTTTCTTATCACAGCCGAAGGGACATCCTGCACAATACAGCAGGGCATACACTTACCGGCAAACAATAAACCAAATACAGGGATTACACCGTAAAATCATTTTCATCTTAGGCGATCTGTTTCCGTCACTGAGGTTTATGAGGGAAAGGTATGGTACACGTAGTAAACTTGCAGCGTTGTTGTATTATCCGCATCGTCTCGGCAAGATAATTTACTTAATACGAATGCAACGAAATTAAACTAATTCTAAGTAGTCAGTAGACTTTTATACACCAATGCAACTAATTACTCGTTTTTTTAGTCTAACTTAAGTTGAGAATGAAATTTGTTATAATTATTAAATTGTTGTAGTTTTGAAAATGTTAAAGTAAGTTTTTTAACAGTATGAAGAAGATTTACAAAAAGCCTGAAATAAAAAAGATCGATTTGGATAATTCTATCTCACTTTACATGTTGACTGCTACCCCTCCCAACCCGACTCCCCGTGGTGGGAGTAAAGGAAGTGGTGATTCCGATTCTCCGTTTGATGATGATAAGCCGTTTGGATAGGCTAATTCCTGTTTTATAACTTCAATCTCGTAACTCGTAACTCGTAACTTTTTAGTAATCCATCCTGTCTTCTTCTTTAAGCGTTTTGTCGGGTTCATCTTTTGCCAGTCGGCGGATCTTTATATTAAAAGCAGCCATAAAGATACTCATGAATGGGCTAATAAGGTTGAAAAAGGCAAACGGCAAATAGGAGAGAGTAGGTACTCCTAGAACTCTGGCTTGTGTTGCCCCACCGGTGTTCCAGGGAATAAGAGGCGCAGTTACTGTGCCGGCATCCTCAAGGGTCCGGCTGAGAACCTCGGGTTTTAAACCCATTTTCCGGAAGGTTTTGTAGTACATTCTACCCGGAACAACAATTGAGATATACTGGTCGGATGCGGTAACATTGAAGAAAATACATGTGGCTACTGTTGAAGCGACAAGTGAGCCTGTTGATTTCGCGAATTTTATAACACTCTGTGTTATCCTCATTAGTAAACCGGCTGATTCCATAACCCCTCCGAAAACCATTGCTGTAATAATCAGCCATATTGTGTCAAGCATACCTGCCATCCCGTTGGTAGTAAGAAGCTCATTTACGGCGGCATTTTGAGTAGTAATTGCAATAGGTCCGAACATTGACTTAATTACTGCAATATATGATTTTAGCATATAGCTTCCCTGTATATCCGTTATCTGGTGTATGATCTGCGGTTGAAAGATCACTGCAAATATCCCACCCAGAATGGTCCCTGCGAATAATGAAGGTAAGGGAGGGACTTTCATTACAATAATAAGGATAAGTAAAGCGGGGACAAGAAATAGCCACGGTGTAATATTGAAATTTGTTGCAATAACGTTGCTGAATTCTCCGATATTGGTCTCTACAGCGTCAAAATTGTAGGTAAATCCCATTACCAGAAAAATAATAAGAGTTATAAGCATTGACGGACCGGTTGTCAGCACCATATACCGGATATGTGTAAACAGATCAGTACCGGCAACTGCCGGGGCGAGATTTGTTGTGTCAGACATAGGGGACATTTTATCCCCAAAATATGCTCCGGAGATAATAGAACCTGCTACGATCCCTTCATTTATCCCCATAGCATTTCCGATACCGATAAATGCAATCCCGATTGTGGCAATAGTTGACCAGGAACTGCCGGTAGCTAATGAAACTAATGAACATATTACAACCGAAGCAAACAGGAAAATGCCCGGATTGAGAAGTTTCAGGCCATAATAGATCATTGCCGGAACAACCCCGCTGATCATCCATGTGCCTGCCAGCGAACCGATAAGGAACAGGATAAGAATGGATGGCATGGCTGAATTGATGCTTTTTACAATACTTTTTCTTATTGATTTCCATTCCAGACCCAGCCGGCTGGCAATTAATCCGGCAATAGCTGATGCAAAGATCAGTGCCATCTGGTTAGCCCCGGATAATGTGTCATCACCAAAAAACAGGACGTTCAGTGTTAGAAAAAAGATCAGAAAAACTATGGGAATCAAAGCCTGAATTAATGAGGGCTTTTTTATATCATGGCTCATATATGAATTTCAAAGTTGAAAGTAAAAAGTTAAAAGTTAAAAGTTTGTTACTGGCTACTTGCTACTGGGTTAATGACTTTTTCTTATTCCTTACTTACCTCACTCAACTACTTACCCACTCAACTATTCTACCCTGATCTTTTCCCGAACAGAACTCTCCTGATCTTTGCAGATATTCTTTTTGATGCTTCATTTTCGTCGCCATAATATCCCTGTCCATAGCCATAACTGTACCCATAACCGTACCCATAACCATATCCATAGCCGTACCCGTAATCATATCCGTAGTAGCTTTGGATTTTAACATCGTTTACCAGAAGATTCAGATTTTTTATATTCTTTTTATTATAAAGTTCATCAATATATTGGACAACATTTTTAGAGGAATATTTCTGGCGGACGATAAAAATATTGGTATCGGTGAACTTTGTTAAAAGTATGGCATCAGTAACAATTGCGACAGGCGGAGTATCCAGGATCACATAATCGAATTCTTCTCTTGCTTTATCAAAGAAGTCTTTCATTGACGGTTTCTCAAGAAGTTCTGCGGGGTTGGGAGGTATGGGGCCGGAGGTTGCAATGTAAAGGTTTTCAATATTAGTAGGCCGGATAACATCTTCATAACTTGTTTCATTAATCAGGTATGTGCTCAAGCCCACATCGTTATTTACATTAAAGTCATTATGTATTTTCGGTTTCCTCAAATCTAAACCCATGAGCAGGGTTTTTTTGCCTGACATGGCAATAATAATAGAAAGGTTTGTAGCTACAAAGGTTTTTCCTTCACCGCTTATGGTTGACGAAATTAAAATTATATTCCTCTCTTTTTCAGGTAGCAGATATTGAATATTGGTTCGAATGGATCTGAATGATTCGGCTATGGATGACTTTGGATTTTGTACTATCGGGAGATCAGATTCATCGTGATTATGCCCAATGTTTCCCATAATAGGAACATTTGTATTGTTTTCAATATCAGACTTATCAATAATTTTGTTATTGAAGTAATCGAACATAAGGATGATAACCAGAGGAATTGCTAATCCGATAACCAGAGCTATCATATAGTTCATTGAGTTCTTTGGTGAGACTTTTGTGGCATTATCAACACGGGCTAAATCAAGAATCTTATTATTAGGAATGTTTGATGCCTGGGCAATTCCTGCCTCTGCCCTTTTCTCCAACAGATATGTGTAAATATCATTATTAAGATTGAATTTCCGTTCAATCCCAATGAGTTCTCTTTCTGTAGCGGGTAGTTTTCTTACCTCCTTTTCGACTTCCAATATCCTTTTGTCCATATCAGCCATTGCGATGTTGGTGGAATGGATCAGGTTTTCTAAATTTTCCAAAAGTCCATTTCTGGTATTTCTTAACTTTTGAGTTGTGACATCTATTAACGGGTTCTTTTCTTTCGCGGCAAAAAGCAACTCTGCTTTCTTAGAATAGAGGTCAGATAATTGTGTAAGAAGCGACATTAATACAGGGTCGTTTATACCAACGACCGAAGGTGCAATAATATCTTTAAAGTCAGACTTGCTTGTAACATAATCAAGAAGATAATGATAGTATTTAAGCTTAATATCAAGCTGACTTTTTTCTTGTTGAAATGATTCGTACTTTTCAAGAACTGCAGACCCTTCTTTACTAATGTCAATAATTTTATTGGATTGCCTGAATTGCATTAAGTTAGACTCAGCTGATGCCAGAGAATCTGTAATTTCCATTAACAGATCGTCAATAAACTTAATAGTATTAATAGCTGTCTGATTTTTTTCATCCAGATCAGACCTGATAAATACATCCATAAGCTTATTCAGATAGTCAACTTCCTGTTGGGCAACATACCCCTGGGTGGAGAGTGTTAGTATTGAACTTTCTTTATCTGTCACCACTACACCAAGTTTACTTCTATATCTGCTTGTGAGTGAGTTCAGACTATTGAATATGAAATAATACTTTCCGGATGATAGGTTTTCAGTGGAAAAATTCTTTTTATCCCTTAACTCGACGGTGAAGTTAAAATCTTCAGTGACAAAAGGTTCGCCGAATTTCATTCGTTTCTTAATATTGTATTCTTCATCAATCTCCAGTTCAAAGTCCGTTTTTGAAAGAATATTTATGTAAACCGGGTATCCGAATCGTTGAGTGGCTGATGTATCGGGTATTACAATTATAGGTGATTGGTTATAGAGTTTGGATTCTGCAATTCCCCTGCGCCCGACATTTACATAGGTTATTTTGAAATTATCCAGTTCCCTCATAACTTTTTGGGCGATGGAATATGATTTTAAAACACCAATTTCGTTCTGTATATTCTTGCGGTTGTTGAACATATCAGCACTTTCAATAATTCTCTCAGCGCCTATTAGTCCACCCCCTTTATCTTCATCTCTGACAATAACTGTAGCATTGACACTATATATCGGTTCAGAATACCTGCTTATAAGATATGCACTTGTAATAGTGAAGAATAATGATAATGCAAACCAATACCAGTTAGAAAGTATCCTGAAGAGGAATTTCTTAATATCAATGTTTTTTTCCTGGTATATTTGCTCAGTGTTGTATTCCATACGACAAACATAACCATAATCTCTATTTGTAGCAAATGGTTTAGTTTAATTGGTCTTTTGATTGGAAAAATGTGATTGATTTTTATTAACTTTGGAGTGAGGTGAGTGAGGAAGGAAGAAAAACAGAGAGCAGATGGCAAAAGGTAAAAGCGATAATCCGCCTAGCGGTTTAGAACCGCCGGGTATAGCCAAAAAGTAAATAGTAGGTAATAATATGGATTTAGATTACGATTTTTTTTCAATTGAACCGGGAGAAAAGCACCCAAAACAGGGAAGGATCCTGATATCTGAACCTTTCCTCAGGGACATCTATTTCAAGCGGTCGATTGTTTTCCTGACAGAGCATAATAAGGAAGGAACTATCGGATTTGCTCTGAACAAGCCGGTAAAAGCCTCACTTAATGAGGTGCTTGAAGACTTCCCGGACACTGATGTTAAAATATCACTGGGAGGACCTGTTGGAACAAATACAGTTCATTATTTGCATACAATGGGTGATATTGTTCCCAATAGTGTGCAGGTTTATAGGAATATCTTTTGGGGAGGTGATTTTAATGCTATCAAGACACTTATCACTTCAGGGAAACTTGATAAATCTCAAATACGATTTTTTATTGGATACTCAGGATGGAAACCCGGACAACTTGAAGATGAAATTTCTGAGAATTCCTGGGTAATTGCTGAGTTGGAGCCTGATTATATTATGCGTGACCCTGATGAGAATGTCTGGAAGGAGATATTACAAAAATTAGGTAAAAAATATCGGATGTGGGCAGACTTTCCCGAAAACCCGGGGATGAACTGAGGGATTAGAAAGAAGATGGGAAGAACATGTTGAAAAGCACGGCCGTGCTTTTTTGTTGAAGATGATAAGTAAAAAGTAAGTAGAAAGTAATCAGGTATTTATATGGGGCAAAACATCCAGGAGGTTTTGGTTTGGTTTTATTTTGATACATGATAAACCAACTTTTTTTCCTGCATCAATATCTCTCTTATTATCACCTATCATAAAAGATTTGTTTGGATCAATATTGAAGCGTGCCAGGGCTTTTTCAATAAGTATAGGTTCAGGTTTTCTGCACAGGCATTTCTCTACATCAGAATGATGTGGACAGTAATAGTATTCTTTTATATCTATTCCTTCAATTTTAAATTGCCTTTTTAGCTCACTATGGATCTTTTCAACATCTTCTTTGGTATAAATCTGTTTTGCAACTCCTCCCTGGTTTGATATTACAACCAGAAGAAATCCCATATTTGTGAGTCTTTTCAGGGCATCGATAACTCCATTATTTATTATTATATCATCTGTTTTATAGATATAATACCGCCCTGCATCATTTATCAGAACCCCGTCACGATCAAGGAATATTGCTTTTTGCATTTTGTTAATTAAGTTAATTAAGTTGTGTGAGTTGTTGAAAAAACAGTTTAATTAATCCGGGATCAATAAAAATTGGAAAAACAAAACCAAATATTGCACCAAGAAGATGGGCATCATGGTTTATATTGTCTTTACTTTTTTTGCTCATATACTGTGAATATGCCAGGTACAAAACACCTGCAATAATTCCTGGAAGGGGTATAAAATACAGAAACAATTTATTGAGTGGTGCGAAGAAAATACTGGTGAAAACTATAGCAGACACCGCACCAGAAGCTCCTACCGAGTTATACCATGCATTATTTTTGTGTTTATAAAGTGTTGTGGTTGTGGCGAATAGAATGCTTCCGGTATATAAAATCAGGAAACTTATATTAGGGTTCTTTAGCAATCCGGTAGCAGCGAGTTGTTTAAAATAATATTCAACGGTAGTGCCAAATGAAAATAAAACGAACATATTGATGATAAGATGCATCCAGTCGGCATGCAAAAAAGCATGTGTTAAAAGGCGGTAGTATTCCTTTTTGTGATATACCCGGTAAGGGTTAAATTGCATCTTTGACATTAGATCAGGACGATTGAAAGATATGATTGTAATAAGTGATGTGATAATAATAATTCCTATTGTCATTGAGTTGAAAGTTGAAAGTTATAAAGTTGAAAGTTGATAATATGCAAAAGATATATTCAAGTGAAAGTTTATTTGTTGATTTGTGGATAAGTTTATTTGTAAGATTAAGTAATGATAAACATATTTTTTACTAAACTTCTAAACTTATACACTTATAAACTTCTTATTTCCTCATCACACTAATGCAATATTTTAAAAATTAATTCTTTCAGTAAGTTTCCCGGATCAATACCCGTATTTCCCCAGCCCTTTGTTTTTAAGTCATATTCTCTTAGTAGTGATATTATTTCAATAATTTTCTGTGATCCGTAATTGGTGGCTGCTCTTTTATATTCATTTACAAAAAAGGGATGAATTTTTAGTTCAGAGGCTATTATTACAGGCGATTTATTTTTCAAAGAATGGTAGGCCAGAATCTTGGTGAAAAAGGAATGCAGGGATGAAATAGTAAGGGTAGTTGGATTATTTTTCGGGTTTGCTGCAAAATAGTTAACAATACGATTTGCTTTAAGAATATCTTTAACAGATAAAGCATTTGTCAGTTCAAAATTGTTGAAATCTTTGCTTATCCCAATATTTTCTTCAATAGTCTCAAGATCAATTTTACTTATATCCGGCGAAAGTGTAATAAATATTTTTTCCAGTTCACCGGTTATTTTACTTAGATCAGATCCAAGATATTCGGTTAGCAATAATGAAGCTTTGGGTGTAATATCATAATTGCGTTCTTTCAGATAATTGGTTATCCAACCAGGTATTTTATTGTCGTACAGTTTTGTAGATTCGTATGTAAAATCTTTTTTCTTTAGTGTATTAAACAATTTTCTTCTTTTATCAACTTTTTTATGTTTGTATGCAATAACAAGCAGGGTTGACTTAAGCGGTTTTTCCACGTAGTATATTAAATCTTCAAGTTTGTCAAGATATTGAGCTTCCTTCACAACAATAACCTGATTACTTGACATCATTGGGAATCTTTTAGCTGCGTTTATTATTGTGGGAACATTGGTATCGCGTCCATAAAAGATAGTCTGATTAAATGATTTTTCTGATTCTGAGAGGACATTATTTACAATATAATTTGTTATTTTATCTATATAGTACGGTTCTTCTCCATAGAGAAAATATATAGGCTTAAAATTCTTGTTTTCCAGATCCTTAATGATTTGGTTGTAAGTCATCTGCTAAAATTTAAGATGTTTAACTGAAGAGCCATTATTAATTAACTCCAGCATTGAATCAATTCCTATTTTAAGATGTTCTTCCACATAGGCATTAGTTACTTTTTTATCACTCTTGGTTGTTTTAATACCGGTTGATATCATAGGCTGGTCAGATACCAGTAATAGTGCACCTGATGGAATCTCATTAATAAAACCAACAGTAAATACTGTGGCAGATTCCATATCGATTGCTATAGCTTTTGTCTTTCTGAGATATTTTTTAAACCTTTCATCGTATTCCCAAACCCTGCGGTTAGTAGTATACACAGTCCCGGTCCAATAGTCACGCTTATGATCACGTATCGAAGATGAAACGGCTCTTTGAAGATTAAATGCGGGTAGGGCAGGGACTTCAGGAGGGAGATAGTCGTTTGAAGTACCATCACTTCGAATTGCTGCAATAGGGAGGATCAGGTCGCCAAGCTTATTTTTCTTTTTTAATCCACCGCATTTTCCAAGAAAAAGTGCAGCCCTTGGGTGGATTGCACTTAACAGATCCATTATTGTGGCAGCATTAGCACTTCCCATTCCAAAATTGATTATTGTAATACCTTTAGCAGTTGCATTAGGCATATTCTCTTTTATCCCTTTTATCGGCACATCATGCCAACGGGCAAATAATTCAACATAATAAGAAAAATTTGTTAGTAAAATATACTTGCCGAAACTATTGAGATCAATACCTGTGTACCGTGGCAACCAGTTTTCAACTATTTCTTTCTTTGTTTTCATTACACATATTTCAAATTATTACTTATTGTAACGAAGAATAAGTTATTTTTGCGAAGATAGTAAAAACATGTATAAAATTTGGAGAATCTAAACTTCCCGGTATATGATTTCAGATATACTGAAAGAGAAAATAAAAAGTATATTTTCGATATAATAAGAAAGAAGTACGTCTTATTAACACCGGAGGAGTGGGTAAGACAAAATTTTATACGTTACCTGTTAGAAGAAAAAGGCTACATCCAATCGTTGGTTCAGGTTGAAATGTTTTTTAAGTTGAATCGGTTGTCAAAAAGAGCTGATATTGCATTATTTGACAGGAACGGGAAACCCAAAATACTTGTAGAATGCAAATCTCCCAAAGTGGCTATCAGTCAAGTTGTTTTTGAACAGGTAGCAAGATATAATTTAAGTTTTAAAGTTGATTTCTTAGTAGTGACTAACGGAATGCAACATTTTTGTTGCAAGATGGATTATGAAAAAAAGTCATACACTTTTCTGAAAGAAATACCTGATTTTGAGGAAATGGGATAGAGGGGGTAAGGGGATGAGGGATTAGAGGGGATGTTGGAATGATTAAATTGTTACGTGTTAGGGGTTCCTTTTTTGTTATTGATTAGTTGAAGGAAATATTCATCTTTTCTTCCTGCGGGTGCTTTGTTCCACTCTTTCTTTTCTCCAGTGATTTTGAATCCGTGTTTTTCAAAAAGCTTAAGACTGGCAGAATTCTCTACATCAACATTAGCAAATAATTGATGTAGTTTCAAAATTTCAAAAGAGTAGTTTATCAGGGCCTCGAGAGCTTCAGATGCATAACCCATTTGTCGGAGTTCCTTATTCATAATAAGAATACCAATACCTGCTCTCTCGTGAAAGGGATTATAATCAAAGAGATCAATTGTTCCTATAGCCTGCTCAATTATTTTAGTATGCAGATCGATCATAAACCGCTGTTGCTTTGTTTCGTAGATATCTTTATGAGAATTCTCAATAAATTGCCTGAGAATATACTTTGAAAAAGGAGAGGTAGTATTACCTGCCTGCCAGACAGAAGTGTCATTTTCCCATTGGTAGAGTAATTCAAGATCTTCCGGCTCAGGAGCCCGGAGTGATATATTTTTGTTCTGTAAATAGTTTTTTCCCAATTGTCCGGAGATTTTATTTATGTGAAAGTTTATTTGTTGATTTGTTGATGAGTTTATTTGTAAGATCTAGCAGTAAACTTCTAAACTTATACACTTATAAATTTTTCATCACCTCATTAACAACCTCTTCATCTTTTACTCTTTGACTTTAAACTTTTCAACTTTAAACTTTCAACTTCTTCTATTCCTCGACAGTTTCCCTGTAAACCTTCTTAATAAATATTTGATCAGGATATCCCATATTTATTATATTAGCTCTATGTTGTTCAGCTTCTTCAATAGTCTCCAGCCTGCCTGTTGTATAGCGATAAAACAGATCTTTTCCGAAAAGAACTCTCACATCATCAATTCCTACAAAAAATGAGATATCAACAGGGTTATAAAGTGCCATAAGTTGTACGGTAAAGTACAGGATATCTCTGTTGTCTGCATCAGTATCATTAACATCTTTTGTTTCAACATCTGTAATGAGTAATGAAGAGTCAATTGATTCGACTACAGTTACTTTTGAGAAGTCTATTGTAACAGGAACAGGTTTCTCTTCAACAAACGTATTATCAGGTTCCAATTGGACATCAATATTTATTACAAACTCAGGACTATCCTCATCAAGATTAAGTTTTTTTGTTTGTTTGAGATATCCTTTCCCTTCATAAATAAGTTCATAATCTCCCATACCGGTAACAAAATTATACAGACCGCTGAATTTATTCGGGTAGCTTAAGTCGATAGTATCGTTACTAACGATATCAACAAGGCTGATTGGAAAATTTTCATTAAACAAAAATGTGGAATCCCGTACACTTATTACTCCTCTAATTTCAAATACAAGTTCAATTCTCTTCGGGAAGAGATTTATTTTGAATATTTCTTTCTCTTTATAACCTGTAAGCATTGAATAGTACGCAATTGTCCCGTTTCCAAGGGGCTGGAAGAACAGGTCATCATCAGTGGTATTAACTGGATAACCTAAATTTTCGGGCTTTTGCCAGGTATCATTCTTCTTTTTTGCTTTAAATATATCGTAACCTCCCATGGTGTAATGGCCTTCTGAGCTAAAAAACAGGACAGAGTCATTATTGGTTAGGAAAGGAGTGTCTTCATTGAAGGGAGTATTAATTGAAGATCCAATGTTTTTGGCCGGACCCCATGTTTCATCAGATTGTAATTCAGATTGATAGATGTCTGATCCTCCTTCTCCTCCATCCCGGTTGCTGACAAAGAATAACATATTGCCATCTTTGCTGATACTTGCATGTGACTCGTAATATTTTGTATTAATATTATTATTAAGCTTCAATATTTTGCTCCAGGACCCATCTGAATAATTACTTACATAAATATTTCCCACGAAGTCATCCAGTTTATAGATGAATAATTGTGTGCCATCATAATTCAGGGATGAAGACGAGATGTCTCTTTGATTTGAGAGCTGACTGGTTATTTCGGATGGGGGGCTCCACTTGCCACCAACTTTCTGTGACATAAAAATAGAATTTTCTTCTCCCATTTCACAGGTATAAACCAAAGTATTCCCATCTCCTGAAACAGCAGGTTTGTGATTAATAGCGACAATATTTATTTTTTTTCCGAGAGTTTTCTTAGTAAAATCCAGTGGGGTTTCCATTAATTTTTTCGCATTCTTACATGCCAAAATCTCCTGGTCAACAAAATCGGAGTTAACCATTCCATTACCACTGGATAACAGTTCCTTGAATTTCGCATATGTTAAAATGGCTTTATCAAGATTATTATTTATACGGAATGCATTACCAAGAGAAAAATAGGCATCTAATGGTGCCCTGTTTTCATTGAACCGAGTTGTTTTTGCTCCATATTCAGCATTTGCAGTAGCACTTTGAAGAAAAGGAATGGCTTTTGTTTTTTCATGAGGGATATGGAGATAACAATTACCTATCTTATATTGAATATTTGCATTTTCAGGCATCATCTGATTTAATACCATAAATATCTCATTAGCCTTTTCATATTCACCATATAATAAATGAGATTCGGCTTCAATAAAGAACTCTTTTAGCTCGGACTTACTCTGTGCATGTGACACAGACATGCTAAGCCAAATGAAAATAGCAAATAAGCATAATATTTTTTTCATACCTGAATAATCTAAATATAAACAAATATATTGTTTAAAATAATTATTTTATAATGGGTCCATCAAAATTTAATATATTTTTAAGGACTATTCTTCATATTTAAAGTAATAATTTCCTGATTCGGTTTTATAAGTGAACTTTCCTTCAATTTTGTTAAAATAAATTGTAGCGATAATCTCATTAGTAAATTTATCTATAATCCTGATATTGAAATTCTTATCTATTTTTATTATTCTACCATTCATATCAACAGGTCCGGAAAACATGCTAATGGTTTTATCCTCATCAGATATAATTTTGATTCTGTACAGATCTTTATTGCCAAGTCCATCACGACTGATTTTTGATATATAACCAATATATCCGGCTCCAACAGGATTGAAAAAAATATTATCACTGGTTGTATTTACCGGATATCCGATATTTGTCGGATTGTCCCATTTGCCGTTTTCGTTCAATTTCGAGTAGAATATATCAAAACCTCCCATGTTATAATGTCCCTCCGAACTAAAATAGAGAGTCTGTTTATCAGCAGCAAGGAAAGGAGTTTCTTCATTATAAATAGTATTTATTTTGGGGCCAAGATTTTCAGCAGGGCCCCATTGCCCGTTTTTCATTTTCTTTGAACTGTATATATCCAATCCTCCTAATCCTCCTCTTTTGTTGCTGGTAAAATAGAGAGTGTTTCCATCAGAAGAAACAGAGGCATGGGTTTCGGCCTGGTTTGAATTTATGTTTTTACCCAGCAGTTCCATATTTGTCCACCATCCATCTTTAAGCTTACTTATATATATATCCCTGTTGTTATTGGTGCCCTTAACCAGAAACAGTTCTTTCCCATCGTAAGAAAGAGATGTTGGAACAGCATCACCATCCGAGCCAACCTGTGGTGTAATGTTTTCAGGCTCAATCCATTGTCCGTTTATTTTTTTCGACTGAAATATAGCATTATAAAATTTCAAATCTGTCATAAATATAATAGTATTTTCATCCTGTGATAAAACAGGGTTATAATTGGCTGAAGAATTATTTATTGGTTCTCCAAGGTTTGTTTCTTTAATCTTAATTGGAATGTCCTGAATGATCTTTGCTTTTTCGCATGAACTTATTTCATTATCCACTATACTCAGGTTATAATTTTCTTCAAAATCAGGAAGATTTCTAAAGGTAGTATATGCTTCCATGGCTTTATCCAGTTGATTATTAATTCTGTAAGCTTTGCCCAGATAGAAAAAAGAGTGCCATGGAGCTTGTTTTTCTTTTATCGACTTGTTTTTATATTTCAGAGTGGTGTTTTGTGAAGCTTCTTCAAGATAAGGAATCCCATTGTTTTCTTCACCGGTAATATTCAGGTAACATAATCCTATCTTATATTTTATATTATCATTCATAAGATTTGTCCCCTTAAGCTTAAGAAAATTAAATAAGGCTTCAGAATAGTCCTCCGTCTGGAAAAAGAAATCACCATCATTAAAATATTCCTCCGGTGTATTTTTGGTCTGTGAATGCCCGGGGAAGCAAGAAACAGCTAAAAGCAGCAGAAAAACCAAACGTTTCATTGGTTTAATATTATTAATTACCTTCTTTACTGAATGTCTGAAATAAACTTGTTAAACAATTTGCTTTTTATATTCAATTATATCAAAATTAAGAAATTGATTGGAAAAACAGAAAAAAGCAAGAATTATTTGAGAAAAAACAAGAAATAGAACAAAAAAAGTTTTTGTTATTTAATACATTCTCTTATTTCAAGTTTAATACCTAACCTTCAAATATTCAGGAATATTATTAATATACTTAACAGAAACATTTTCAGGGATATTCAAAAAATTAAAACAAACACGTCTGTTGAATTTACTGCCAGTGGAATTATCTGTTCCGTTAGGATTTTTATTACTTGCAACAGGGTGCGTTTCTCCTTCCCATTTAACATCAAGTTGCCTAGGATTAATTCCTTTCTTAATCAGGTAGTTTTGAACAGATAAGGCACGTTTTTGTGATAGACTAATATTATACTTATTGCTACCAATTGCGTCAGTATGGCCAATAATTACCAAATTGGCAGATCTAACCCGGGTTAGAAGTTTATATGCCAGGTCGATTTGGCATGTTGCAGTTTTTGACAATCCATAATCATCAAATTGGAATAAGATGCAATTAATCCCGAAACTTTCCTGTTTTTTTTCTATCGCTATTTCCGTTGTTATGGTGTCATTAATAATTGCTTCCCTTGTGTTAGAGGCATTGAATCGTTCGATTTTAATAATACTCAAATCTTTTGTTTTATCGAAAATACTGGCAGTATACCCGATAAATTCATTCTCAGAGGGACAGTAAAAGAGATCATCTTTTGTTGTATTAATTGGATAACCAAGGTTTTGAGGTGTGTAGAATTTATTGTTCTTAATACTGCTCTTAAAAACATCATATCTTCCCATGGTATTATGTCCTTCTGAGCTGAAGTATAACATATCCCCATTGGGTGAGTAGAATGGTGTACTTTCGTTATATATTGTGTTTATTACAGAGCCCATGTTTCGTGGATTATCCCAATTTCCATCTGT
>JAGGXD010000046.1 GCA_021163295.1 Bacteroidales bacterium | reverse complement strand
TCATTCACCTTTCCTCAAAGAACTATTCCTTTTTTTTACAATCCTGAAAACAGTTGGCTGTTGAATATTATAATTTCCTGAATTGAACATAACGTTTTGGCATATGAAACGTTGCGCACTGAGATGCGCTTCCGTATCAAGTCGCTACGTCGTTGATTAAATGTTATATCGTTTAAATTTAACACTTTCTGCGCAATGTTTTATGATGCCGTGTTAGTGCCAGTTAATAATCAAAAATGAAAATTAACAGATACAATTCCAAGAGGTCCAAGCCCCATACTCATTCCTTTATAAGTACTTATAGTTGTACCACTTGATCTAGTTCTTTCTTCGGTGCTTTTATAGAAATACAGATCAAGATACGTTTCAGTAGCAAAAGAGATTGATTTATTGATGAATACAGTCAAACCTAATATTGGACGTAATCCTATTTGGAATCCTTTCGATATATCAGTCCTATTGGAAATTGGATCTTCTGCTATGTATTCTGAGGTTGAATTGATAAATGAACTTACGACATCTGCTCCATAATGCAATCTAAGTCGGTTGAAAGACTGGTGAAATTCATAACCTATCCTTGGAGAAAATTCAAGCCCGGAATATTCCCTTTGTTCAGTATCGTTTTCATGGTCATATTGTGAGAAATTGAATCCTGCTCCGGCCCTAAAGGCACCATTACTTATTATTCGTTTATAACCTACTCCTAATTCATTGATGCTATTTAACTCAAAAGCATTAAAGTAGCCGAGACTTATCTCATTTCTCTTATTTAAAAATTCCTGCACATCTTGGCTTTGACTGGGTATTGCAATACCACAAAGAGCGATGATAACTAAAATATTTTTCATTAGAATTTGGTTTAAGTTTAAGAATAAAACTATCAAAGAAGAATGTCCAATCTTTATGCCAAATATCAATTGGCACTAACGGCAGTTCGTCTAAAAACCTCCAGTACTAAGTAAGTTTTGATCAAATTTAAGCCTATTTAAGCAACCCTCAAAATAGGAGGTTAAGATTTTGCGTAAATATTTAATTACTTTTAACAGGTTTATTTTGAGCCTTATCGGACGATATTTCCCCGAAACTAATAAAATAAGCACCTCCAGGTACTTCTTGAGAGCATTTTTTCCAACAATGTTCATAATCCGTCTGAAATTGTAAGCGATAAACATAAAACCAACATCTGCGCTTGCCCGCTCCTTGAATTTTTTAGTTAAAATGTAGCTGAAGCCCCATTGTCGTTTTATTGTTCCGTAAGGATGTTCTACAATTGCTTGCCTTCGGCGGTAATAGTTCCTATTGTTTTCTATTCTCTCTTTATTCTGATTTATTAACTCGGTGTATTCGCTGCGCTGTATTGCTTTGCCATATTTGGCTTTAGAACACTCTGGTTTAACCGGACAAGTTTTACATGCTTTAGTTGTGTACCTTTTGAATCGGTAAGTTTTAGCCAGATGCCATTTCCCAGTAGTGGTCATTTCTTTTCCTTGCGGACAGATATAACAATCAGATTCCTTATCGTAAGTAAAGTGTTCAACATTATATTCAGGATTTGGTGCATTTGCTGCTACCTTTGGAATGGCTACTAAAACATCAATATCTAAATTGTCAGCTGCTTCAAATTCACTACCTGTATGATAGCCCTTATCATACAGTGCTGTAAAGTCATTGGTGCGCAATATGCTTTTTGCCCGCCGTAACATATTACCCATTGCCTTTGAATCATTGGTATTAGTGACTTTGTAATCAATAGGCAGGTTATTCTTTTCGTCTACTGTTGTTTGTACATTATAGGCTACTTCGGTAATATTATTGCGGACAATCATTTGTCTGCTTTCAGGATCGGAAGTTGAAATTTGTGCCTCATTGGTTTCCTTAAGTTGTTGCTCCAATTGCTTGTATTTCTTTTTCCTTCCCTGGTGTTTTTCTATTTCATGCTGAATTAATTGTTTGTTATCCCCGTCTTCTTCTGCTAATACATGGTTGTATTCTTCCAATTTTTTGTCAATATAGCTTACATGACGGTCTATCTTTTTTTGGTTATAATTGTTCTTCTTGCTGTTCTGCGCCCTGAATTTCGTACTATCGCCGGCAATCAGTTTACCTCCTATCAGATTGAAGTTTTTTGCAATCTGAACGGTTACCCTGAAAACCTTTTTAATAGCCTTTGGATTATCCCGGCGAAAGTTTGAAATGGTGTTATGATCTGGCTGTAGATTTTTAAGCAACCACATTACTTCAATGTTTCGCTTACATTCTTTTTCCAGGTCTCTCGATGATCGAACCTTATTCAAATACCCATAAATGTAAAGCTTAAGCAAATCTGCCGGATGATAAGCCGGGCGACCATTGTCGACAAAAATTGTCTTGAACCCGAACTCTTGTAAAGAAAGGTTGTCTGCAAAAAGATCTATTAATCTTACTTCGTTATCAGGGTCAATAGATTGATCTAAAGAAACAGGGAAAAGACAGGTTTGTGTTCTGTTGTATCCTTTTATGAATTTCATACTTAAAGATACTAAACATCAGCATCTTAACATCGGTTTTATCATAAAGTTATGAACAAAATCGAAAGGTTTTTAGACAGTCTGACGGCTAGCATATGAAACGTAAGGGATTTTGAAATAATTACTTATCAGTTCTGCACTTAGCCAAATATGCGATTAGACACAAATTTAGCTTTTTATTTTTTACCGTCAAATCGTAGATTTGGCGGAGCTTATTTCTTGTAAAAAACTTCTATAAGCTTCTGAAACCCTTATGTTTTATGATGCATTGTTAGCAAACGTTTTTGTTCCAATTATTTATTTGCCTCCTTTAATTTATGTTTATTACCTAATTCAACAATAAAGGAATGCAAAAAATTAGCTACAACAAGTAAGTGATCAAAATCTAACAAATCTATTTTATCCTGAAGTGTATGATGTTCCGGAAATACACCGGACGAGAGCCTTACTGCCGGAATTTCTTTTTCGTTTTTTCATTTTATTTTTTTTGCAGTCCAATCAATCTTCCCATTCTCAATTAAAGTCAACGTACTATCATTTGGAAATTCACATTGAACATCAAAGTCTTTCAAAAAGAATTTACCTTCCGCTTCGGGGTATAATTTGGCTGTTGGTGATCCATCGCTTGAAATTACTAAAACACTGTCACTTTTGGTAATAGTAACAATTTTTCCGTATGAATCAATTAGGTACTTACCAATATATTTTTCCAAAACCTCCTGTGGTAAAGCAACTAATTGGCGATTATTCAGGCCTCTCAAATGATCTAAAATATTTTCACCTATATCAATAGATTCCTTAATAACATTATTATACACAAATATTCCATTATCACCATTTGTGAAAACAATAATCGCTCGTTTCGATTCAGGAAGAATAATCACCTTTGTTTTATAACCTTTATTATTCCCTCCATGACCCAAAGTGTATTCCCCATTTGGTAAATCTGATATTATTTCCCAGCCTAATCCATAGGAATGATGTTCCTTTATTTTTGAGTGAGGGCTTACCATATCATTATATAATATTTCTGATAGCCCGGCACCATTTATTAAATTGATACTGAATTTACAATAATCTTCGACTGTGGTAAGTAAACTGCCGGCAGCTCCACCTGCACTCGATTCTGCCCTTTCTGATCGCGGATATATGTTTCCTTTAGTATCGTGTCCATAGACAAATCTTGATTCATCAACATTTTTATTCCAACCATACCTGGTATCTTTCATTCCCATTGGTTTAAATAATAATGAATCGGATAATTGTTGTAATGTTTTACCGAACTTACTTTCCAAAGCTCTTGCTAAATAGACAAATCCTTCACCTGAATAATTATATTCTGTTCCAGGCTCAAATTTAAATGTTAGTTTTTCTTTCCCCCTCCAATTCGGGAATCCTGTCTTGTGACTCAATACATGACGTGTGGTAAGTTGTTTGTGCAAAGGGTTGTTTGCAATGTCCGGGTCAACCCAATGTTGAAATAAGGGGGCATCTAAATCCCATTGTCCGGCTTCTACTAATTTTAATGTTAACATTGCCGTTACAGTTTTCGTAATGGATGCGACACTAAATATAGCATTATCAGGTGCCGGAACACCTTTTTTAAGTTCTCCAAATACCTTTATATACTTGATTTTAGCATCTTCTATTATCCCAATTCCAACTGCCGGAACATTATTTTCAGTTAACCAGCTTTGCACTTTATTCTCAAAGCTAAGATTTACCTTGGTATTGTTTTGGGCGTGTAGTGAGATTTCAATTAATAGAACCTGAACAACAATCAGTAATAGAATTTTCATAATAAATCTTTTTAGTTGGTTTTTATGTAGGACGCCAAACTTCATTAAAAAGTTACAATTGCATTATGAAATGTTTGCTAACGTTTGCAAGTAAAAAATCGTTGGCGGATTAACCTGCAACATTTTATTATTACTATTACATTCT
>JAGGXD010000203.1 GCA_021163295.1 Bacteroidales bacterium | reverse complement strand
CCTTATAACTAATTATGAAATAAATATAAAGAAAAAGATTATTACATTGATATCTTATCGATTTTTTCTCGCTTGAAATCTCAAAAAGAAGTATAAATAAAACCAGACATGCTAATGCAACAAACTACTAATAGCTACATACTCGCTCAGTGCAACACCCTTTGAGGCATAAGTAAGCCTGTTATAACTCTTCATAAGAGGATCATTTCTAAAATTTCCGGTACCAAATTCGAATAACAAGATTTTATTAATAAAATCAAGATGGTCCTCAATTTGGCTTATCGTTACAGGATCTTCTATAAGTTCTTCCAGCATCTCCTTATACTCCGTTGCAACCGCGGTAAACTCCCTGCCCTTACCACTATTATAAACAGCATTCCGGCCTGCGTTCCTGTTATCAATTTTACTGATATCTTCAACCCGGACACCAGGCTGCTTTACATAAGAGAGCATTCCATCCTTCATCTCATCAACCAAAACCTGCAACGATACAGCCCTTGCATGGATATCGGCAACTACTTCTTTTTTATCTGCATATGCAGTATCATTTAACAGGATCATAAATTGAGCTATTCTGTCCTGAACGTTATCAACACATGATTCATTTTTAATGGCTTCATTCCTGTAAATATCAAGTTGGTTTTTAGACATATTCACATTATAGAAAAGCGAAACAATAGCAATTCCAATTAACAACATTACGATATATGGAAGACTTATTTTGTGTTTTCCTGCTCTTTGAAATACATTAACCACATAAAGTGGGATAAATCCAATTATCAGGATTACCAGACCGGCTTCAATAATATGACCGGCTCCAGGCCAGTGCTGGATCTTGAAAATTGCACCTGCCAGCAAGGATGCCAGGGTCAGGTAACCAACAATGGCATAGAGAGGGTTTTTCTTCTCAGCCTGTTCGCGGTAGTTAATCACAAAATAGAGAGGCAGGAATACAAAAATTACGAATACAATTCCCGCAGTTATTAAAATCCCGGCTCCAGGCCAGTGCATCCGTTTAAAGAAAGCACCCAGAATAGCAACCAGGGCTGCAGATAAACCAAATAAATACGTTAAATTTTTCATACGTTGAAAGTTTTTGTTAAGTAATAGTAATGTTTGATGTTGTATCTCAGGCAATCGTTTGTCTCCAATAGTGTCAAGCACATGGTTGTAGGATAATTCAAAATCCTTCCCGGCGATCATCTGCTCCTCAATCATACAGCACACATGGTCCAATATATCATCTATAAGCCGGTCATAGGTCAATCCGCGATTGACCAGGTCAGCCTTGATGCGATCCGTGTTATTGTCAATAATGGTTGCAATCATTTCAAGCAGGAGTAGGTTGAAGCACGTAAGTCAACGTATTGACAAAATCAAAAAACTCATCTACTTTCTGCTCTGACCACGATCTCCCAACCTCTGTAAGAGAATAATACTTACGGACACGTTTACCGATGTACTCCACATCAATCTTGATATGTCCCTCAGCTTCCAGTTTGTGCAAAACCGGATAGAGTGCACCAAATGTCAGTTTGATTTTACCTTCTGAGAGCTTCTCCACTCTTTTTGTAATCTCATAACCGTACATCCGGCCATTATCGGACAATAATTTTAAAATAATCGTCCTTAGGGTTCCTTTTAATAAATCATTTGCTATCATAAAGGCAAATATATAAAATTATTATATATATGCAAATTATATATAACTATTTTACATATAATGTATCAAATTTAGAAATTATATAATGTAATTTGTCAAAGAACAGTTCTTTATTTATCTTCGCCATCAGTTATAACATTCACATTCACATGCTGGATTTTCTAAACAAAACATATCCTTTTAATGATGACCCGAAGCAAAACCTCAAGTTGAGTTTAGGCCTCAGTTTAGGGATGTTCCTGTTCATTTTGTTCTTCCAGCCGATAGATTTAAAAACAACTGACTTCAATAATAAACTTCTTATCATAGCAGGTTTCGGTGGTATCACTTTTTTTTCCATGATAACAGCCCTCATCATCGCCCCATCAGTATTACCTAGATTATTTATGTCAGGAAAATGGAATTTTAAACGGGATCTTTTTCTAAATACCTGTATATGGACAGCAATCTCTGTTGCTTCTATATTCTATGCACGTTATGTAGGGCAAACCAAAATCACGTTTTATTCAGTATTTATGATAGTATTTATAAGTCTGGTGCCGGTGGCAATATTAATTATTACAAACCAGTTTGAGATTTTAAAAGCAAAACTGCAGGAAGCACTTAATCTGAGTAAGAAACCTGATAATACATCTATCGAAATAAATGAACCTGAAAAAATTGAATTTGAATCAGAAAACAAATCTGAAAAAATCAGTCTGCAGTTGAATGAAATAATTATGCTTAGATCTGCTGATAATTATGTCGAGATTTTCTGGGAAAAAGAGGGAGAGATAAAAAAGAAACTCATTAGGCAAACTTTACATAACACAGAATATCTGTTAGCAAAATATACTCAAATTATTAGATGTCATCGCACTTGTCTTTTCAACACCAATTATGTATCCAAACTGAATATCTATCCACAGGGATACAAATTGAAACTTAAGTATATTGAAGAAGAAATACCTGTATCACGTCAGTATTTACTTAAAGTTAAAGAAGCACTTCAGATTAAGTAAAAAGTTATAAAGTCGAAAGTTGAAAGTCAAAGAGTCTTCAACCTGGAACTCTTGGCGAATGCCATTCACCACATGTTATTGTTATTAGCCCCGGACTCCTGGTCTTTAATCCCTCTTAAGTCCATTTCATCCCAAAAGTTTTTTATGATCGTATTTAGCCAATAATTTTGCGTCAAATCATATAAATACCTTGTGATGAATATTTTATTAGTATATCCAAAATATCCTGACACATTCTGGAGTTTCAAGCATGCTTTGAAATTTGTTTCTAAAAAGGCAATGAATCCTCCACTCGGACTTATCACTGTAGCTTCATTACTACCCGGTGAATGGCAAAAAAAACTGATAGATATTAATGTCAATAAACTAAAAACAAAACATATTCTTTGGGCCGACTATGTTTTTATCAGTGCCATGTCAACACAACATAATTCGGCTAATGAGATCATAAAAAGATGCAACCAACTAAAAAGGAAAATTGTTGCAGGAGGCCCGTTGTTTACTGAAGATCCTCAAAACTTCCCGAATGTTGATCATCTGGTTCTGAATGAAGCAGAGATCACGTTGCCTCAATTTGTAAATGATTTGAAAAGTGGTTCTGCCAGGAAGCTTTACCAAACATCAGAGTTCCCTGAACTTACCGAAAGTCCTCTGCCCGATTATTCTTTGCTCGATACTTCAAAATATGCAACACTAGCCCTACAATACACCAGGGGTTGCCCCTTCAATTGTGAATTTTGTGATATAACAGCACTTTATGGACATAAAGTCAGAACAAAATCTACTACACAAATAATATCTGAACTTGAAAATCTTTACAATATCGGTTTTAGGGGAAATGTATTTTTTGTTGATGATAATTTCATTGGTAATAAAAAAGTTTTAAAGGCCGACCTCCTACCCTCAATGATAAACTGGATGCACACAAAGAACAATCCGTTTATTTTTATAACTGAGGCTTCAATCAATTTAGCAGACGATAACGAGTTAATGGAATTAATGACACAAGCAGGTTTTTCCAACGTATTTGTAGGTATTGAAACACCCGAGGAAGCCAGTCTTGCAGAGTGTAATAAAATTCAGAATATAAACCGCGATCTTATTCAGAGTGTCAAAAAGATTCAGGAAGCAGGCATTGAAGTTACTGCCGGGTTTATCGTTGGATTTGATAATGATTCTCCATCTGTGTTTCAAAAACAGATAGATTTTATACAACAAAGCGGAATTATCACAGCAATGGTAGGCTTGCTAAATGCCCCTAAAAAAACACGACTTTACCGGAGATTAAAAAATGAAGGACGTATACTTTCAGAATGGTCAGGAAGCAATACCGATTATACTTTCAATTTTATTCCTAAAATGAATAAAAAAGATCTGATAAATGGTTATCAAAGAATAATACAGGGAATTTATTCATGTAAACCGTTTTATAACAGGGTTCTACATTTCCTGAAACATTACGAGCCAAAAGTTAAAAACAAAACAAAAGTCCCATTTACAGACTTTATTGCATTTCTTAAATCAATAGTAGTTCTCGGTATCTTTGATTCTTCCAGAAAATACTATTGGCAAATATTTTTCTGGAGCCTTTTTAACAAACCGAAACTATTTCCACTGGCTATCAGATACTCAATTTATGGATATCATTTTAGAAGAGTATTTAAGAATGGAATGATGGAATAGTGGAAGAATGGGAAGAAAAGAAAGAATTAAATGCTGGATTCCCCAATATTCCAATATTCCAGTATTCCAATTCCAGTAACTATGTATAATAAGAACACAGAAAAGCAATTATCAAACAAACCATTATGAAACCACTACAAATCGGAGATCTAAAAATTAAATTACCTGTTATACAAGGAGGAATGGGTGTTGCTATATCACTTTCCGGACTTGCATCAGCTGTTGCTAACGAAGGAGGTGTTGGTGTTATCTCAGCAGTAGCAATAGGCATGACAGAACCCAACTATGAAAAAAACTTTCGTGAGGCAAATAAATCTGCTTTAAGAAGAGAAATTAGAAAAGCGAAATCGTTAACTGATGGTGTTTTAGGAGTAAATATCATGTTAGCTGTAACTGATTATGAAGATATGCTTAGAATTGCACTGGAGGAGAAAATTGATATAGCATTTATCGGAGCCGGCTTATTCTTAAGAATACCTTCCTCAATACCCGACTCTCTATTAGAAAACAGTAAGACAAAATTCGTTCCCAAAGTATCATCAGCAAAGGCAGCAAGACTTATTTTCCAATACTGGGCAAACAAATATAATAGCATACCTGATGCTGTTGTTGTAGAGGGTCCACAAGCAGGCGGGCACCTGGGATTTAAGAAAAATGACTTGGAGAATCCAAAATACCAGTTACCAAACCTAATAACAGAAACTGTAGCTGAAATGGTTCCTTTCGAGCAACAATTTGGCATAGAAATACCTGTAATTGCTGCGGGGGGAATATACTATGGTGACGATATTCACAGAATAATGCAACTGGGGGCAAAAGCAGTAAAAATAGGGACCAGGTTTGTTACGACACATGAATGTGATGCAGCAATTGAATTTAAGGAGAGCTATCTGGCAAGTAAAAAGGAAGATTTAACTATTATTGACAGTCCTGTTGGTCTGCCCGGTAGGGTTGTTTTAAACGATTTTGTGAAAAGGATTCAAAATGGATACACCAAACCTGTAAAATGTCCCTGGAAATGTCTTAAGACATGTAACTTCAGAGAGGTTAAGTATTGTATTGCCGAAGCACTGTTTAATTCAGCCAGAGGCAACATGGCAGAAGGATTTGCATTTGCAGGGACTAATGCATACCTGGCAAGCAAAATAGAATCCGTTAAAGAAATATTTGATAACCTAATCCTTGAGTATAATTCTGTTAAGAATCACCCGGTCAAATATAAAATGGCAATATAATTCACAACATCAGCCTCACAGTTTGTGAATTATTCGAATTAAAAAAAGCAAAAAAACTACATTTAGGTTTTCAAAATATTATTATATTAGGCGTTTCTGTAAACTTTGCTTTGTTTTTATGATAAGAATATTGGCTGTTTTTATTTTGATCTTTTCACTGACAAGTGGTTATGCTCAAAAAAAAGTTACTGCTCACAGGTTAAAATCATCTGTTTTTATCGACGGAATAATAGATTCAAAAAACTTCCCTGATAGCGCAACCGCATTTATTCAGCTTGAACCCCAAAAAGGAATGGCAGCTTCCCGCAAAACGGTTGTATATTTCGGATACGACAGTCTGAATGTCTATATTTTCTGGAAATGTTATCAACCACAAGCTGAAATTGTAGCTAAGATCCAGTCACGTGACCAGCTAAGCAAAAGTGACGATATAGTTTTAGTAATTCTTGATACTTATAACGACAATACCAGTGCGTATGGTTTTTTTGTAAACCCTCTCGGTACTCAGATAGATATGAAATTTACTGATGATGGAAGAAATATGGATATAAACTGGGATACCGAATGGCAAAGCGCAGTTAAGATATTCCCATGGGGTTGGACTGCTGAAATGTCTATCCCGTTTAAAAGTCTGAAATACCGAAAAAACCTGAACCAATGGGGTGTTAATTTTGGAAGGAT
>JAGGXD010000035.1 GCA_021163295.1 Bacteroidales bacterium | reverse complement strand
TTGTATTTTATTCTGCCGGCACTAATTCTTCTCGACCTTTGGACAGTTGATAAAAGGTATCTGAATAATGATCATTTCTCACCTAAGCAAAAAGCTGAAATACCTTATATTGCTACCAAAGCTGATAACGAGATATTAAAAGATTCTGATCCTGACTACAGGGTTCTTGATCTTACAGTCAGCACTTTTAACAGTGCAAGAACTTCATATTTTCATAAATCAATCGGAGGTTATCACGGTGCTAAGATGAGACGATACCAGGAACTTATAAGTTTATATATATCACCGGAAATAAGCAGTATTATCACTACCCTTCAGGGGAAAAATCCCAGTTCAGATATTAATACTGCTATGCAAAATATGAGTATTCTGAGTATGCTTAATTGTAAATACATTATTGTTAATGGAAATTCTTCTCCATTAAAGAATCCATATGCATTGGGTGCATGCTGGTTTGTTGACAAATACAGAATGGTGGAAGATGCTGATGCCGAAATTTCTGCAATAGGGAATTTTATTCCGGCAAATGAAGCAATTATTGATAAACGGTATAGAAACCTTATAAACGATATAACTATTCACCCTGACTCAACAGCCAAAATTCATCTACATGAATATCAGCCAAATAAGCTAGTATATGAATCAGAATCAACATACGATCAAATGGCCGTGTTTTCTGAGATCTATTATCCTGAAGGATGGAATGTTACTGTTGATGGTAAGCCTGCAGATGTTTTTCGTGCAAATTATGTCCTTCGTAGTATGATTTTACCAGCCGGGCATCATAAGATTGAATTTAAATTCGAACCCGATTCATATAACCTTGGTAGAAAAGTCGCCCTTATTAGTACAATACTACTGTTTATTCTTGCAGGCCTTTTAGCCACTCTAAACTTTAGGCACTCAAAACTTTAGGCCCTTTAGGCACTTCTTCCTAATACCTGTCAAGCCAGCGGTATCTACGGGCACTATCCCCAAACTTCACAGCCATCATGAATTCATGAGACCCGAGACTGTGTTTCATTATGCTCGACAATGTATAATCAAAGGCATATCCAAAATAAAATTTATCAAGCCTGATGCCTGCAAAAAGAATCACTGCTCCCGCTGTCCGGTAAGATAAACCGACCCAATAATCTGACTTATATTGAAGTTTTGCATTAAAATCAATCTGATACAATAATTCTTCAGTGGTTTTAATTAAGACAGAAGGTTCCAGGAAAAACTCATTTTGAAGCGGAAAAACATATCCTCCTGATAAATAGTAATGTCGCAACATTCTGTAATCACTCAATCCGGCATTACCAATCTTTAGATAAGATTGAAAAAGCTGGTCAACCGAAAATCCAACATGATAACTTGAATTTAAAAGATATACCCCAAAGTTAGCATCCGGCACAAATAATGCCTTCCTTAAATCACCGGTTAATAAGGGCTCTGACTGATCAAAAAATGTCAATTCATCATCATTGATCTTGAACTGAAAGGCTGTTCCTGACAATCCGAAAGATAATTGGGTTTCATCCATCCAGATGTGATAAGCATATGTAAGTTGAAATCCTGTCCTGCTCACCATACCATTTCTGTCATCAAAAACAAAGCCACCTACACCAACCCTTCCCTTGGTACTGGGTTTAAAAGATTTCCTTTTAACCGATTTTGATTTAATAATATAGCTCTTTTTTAATATCCGGGTCTGATAACTCAAAGAATGTGTTTTAGGAGAATTATCAATACCTATCCACTGTTCCCGTGCAGTAAGATTGAATGAAGTATAGCCATCACTTCCGGCAACAGCAGGATTTATCAGGAATCTATTAAACATGTACTGGCTATACAAAGGCAGCTGCTGTGCTTTAATGCCAGCCGTGAATATCAGAAATAATATTACAACAATGCTTACCTTCTTCATTTTACGATAGTAACATTTCCATCAAGAGGTTTAGTCCCGTTGTGCAAATCTATAAAATAATAATATGAATCAACCGGTAATGGTCTGCCCTTATATGATCCATCCCATGGCGGATCATAACCGTTCTTAGATTTATATACAACTGTTCCCCATCTGTTAAAAATTTCAATTACTGCATTCGGATATAGTTCAATCAAGTAGATTTGCCAATAATCATTGATCCCATCCCCATTAGGCGAGAAAGCATTTGGTATTTCAAGACATTGGGAGTTTTCAAATTTTACTTCAAGGGTATCTCTTAGTTCACAATTATTGTCATCAGTAATTAGTACTGTATAAATATCTGCTGTTAGCTCTGATATATAAGGATCTGTAATATAAGAAGTAGGGACATTATCAGACCACAGATAATAATATGTACTTGAGGTATATCCACCTTCAATAATTAACTCAATTTCGCCATCCGGCATATCAGGGCAATAAGCATTTTTAATAACCACGGAATCAGTTAGTGGTTCCGGCTGAACTAATGTTACTGTGGTATCCAGCGCACAGCTGTTTTTATCAAGAATAATAACAGTATAATCCCCTGCCTGTAGCAACGAACGTGATGATTCCGCGGTTCCATCCATCCAGAGATATGAATAAGGTTCAATCCCTCCTGTAACATCCAGATCAATCATACCTGTACTGTCACCATAGCAATAAATCTGATAGTCTTCTGAAGCTGTGGTAGATAATAATATATCAACAATAAGCGAATCAGGTTCAGTTAACAGAATTGTTGTATCACCAAAACAACTATTACTATCAACAATATGTAAACTGTACGCACCGGCCGCCAGGTTTTGTATATCCTTTTCAGTAGAAGTAAATGTGCCAGGCCCTGTCCAGCTAAAAAGGTAAGGTGGTGTTCCACTATCCATTACAATATTTATCCAGCCATCTTTTCTTCCTGCACAGGAAATATTATATCCATTATAATCCGATGTATCAATACTTATAAGTAACGGTGGAGGAAGAAGAATGTCAATACTATCCTGCCTGATACAATTATTTGCATCTGAAACTGTAACCCAATATGTTCCGGCTGTCAGGTTACTTATATCCTCTGTTACAGCACCGTTTGACCAGTTAAATATATATGTTCCCTGTCCCGTACCCCCGTTCACTGTCAGGTCTGCTGCCCCGTCATCAAAATTAACAGAGGCACAAGTAATATCTGTTCCTGCAATAGTGGTTAACAGGGAATCCGGTTCGGTTAAAACAAATTCACGTGACAAAACACATCCGTTCAAATCGGTTACCATAACATTATACTGCCCGGCAGTAAGACCTGTTTGGTCCTGATTTTCAATATTAATACCTGAACCATCATCGGTTGACCATTCATAGATATAGTTATCCACACTGCCACCGCCTATGCTAATATCTATCGATCCTTCATTGCCACCTGCACAATTAATGTTGTTATTACCTGCAACTGATATGGAAGAGGTATAAGTAAGACTCAGACTATCTGGCTGCGTAAGAGTAAACGAATAATCCTTCTGGCAATCATTAATATCTAATACAGTTAAACCATAAGTTCCGGCTATTAATCCGGTTTGATCTTCTGCTACCGGATCAATTTCAGCACCTGCCGGGCCTGTCCATAAGTATGAATAATTACCTGATCCGCCAACTATTGTAATATCAATACTCCCATCACTTGCTCCATAACAACTAATATTGTAATTACCATCATTGGATAATGAAAACACAGTATCGGTCAGGTCAATACCAGGAGGATCAATTAATCTTATACTATCAATTGTAAAACAACCCAGAATATCTGTTATCTGAACATAATACATTCCACTGTCTAATCCCGACTGGTCTTTCATTGTAGGATCACCGGGCAGTAGTCCGTTTTCATCCGACCACAAATAATTATAGTAATAAAGAGGATCCTGATATATTCCATTCCCTTCCGAAACTGTATCAATAATAATACTTCCATCCGAATACCCGTTACATGTAATATTATACGGATCGGTATATGTTGGTGAATGCATTTGTGCTTTAATCGGATCGGGTGTAAACAGGGTATCCGTCCATGATTCATAACAAAGTTCAGCATCCCTTAGGATCATTTCATAAACACCTTCCGGAAGAGAATCAAAATAAAAAATATCATAATTATTTGCATTTCCTGCATCAATTGTATCTCCATCCGGTCCGAATAACCAATAATTGAATGGAGGATAATTATTTTCAAGGACTTCAAAACCAACAATTCCATCAGAACCACCGGCACATGAAATATTCCATTTATTTCTAGGGCTTTTAGGGAGACCAACCAAATTTCCTTTTAGCTGCCCCGGAGAACTAATTGTGATATGATCAGTGGATTGGCATCCTAAACCATCATAAACCTCTACCCAATATATCCCACTTATCAGACTATCAATATCTTCTTCGCCTTCATTTGTATAGCCCTCTGTACCTGTCCAGTATATCTCAAATGGTCCTGATCCTTCAGCCAGTACCAGATCAAGGCTTCCCTCGCTTTGACCATAACAGGAAAGATTGTTTGTTATTATCAGATCCTGAATGGGTTCGGCATTAACTTTTATTTCAACATCCACTGTGGGACCATCAGCACAACCTGTGGATAATGTTCTTGGTGTGATGGAATAGATCACAGATTGAACCGTATCGCTATTGTTAGTAAGAGTCTGAACTAATTGGTCAAAATTAGTAAGACCTGCATCTGATACAGTATATCCGGTCAAATCCCCGGGAGCACCGGTTGATACGGCTGTATAATCAAACGTTACAATACCGTCAGTCAGGGTTGTTGGAGTAGTAAGTGTTATCCCGGTATTACCATCCCAACATATTCTGTCTGCATCAATAAGAGGAATAACAGTTGGGGTTGGGTTAACTAAAATAACAGCCGTATCTGCTGTTCCAATACAATCTGTGGGATATGGCCCCATCGGAATTATTCTGTAAATCACAGAATCTACACTATTCAATGGATTTGTTAACGTTTGCTGAATTGTTGTATCTGCATTCAGCTCAGTTGAAGCACCGGCTATACTTCCACTGTAAACTACTTCCAGAGTAAACGTAGTATTCGGAACATCACTGGTTAAAACAATATATGTTGTTTCGTTATTGCATATTGTGTCCCTTTCGGGTGTAGCTGTAGCCACAGGTAATGGATTTACTGTTAATATTGCAGTCTCGCTGGTATTAGGATTTCCATTAGAGTCAGTTATAATAACCCGGTATTGGTAACTTGTCATGACAAGAGTTGCTATTGATATTTGAAGTGAATCTGTTTGTGTGCCTGAATATATACCCGCATCGTAAATATTATTCCAGCCCGTACCCCGGTTTTCCTGCCACTGATAAGATAATGGATCAAGTCCGGTAGCAACAACTTTGAAGAATGCATTTGTTCCATCACATACTGCTGTATCTGCCGGTTGATCCCAAATTAATGGTCGGGCCATACCCAAGCCAAAATGATTTCCTGTTTCAGAAATCCCACCTGTAAGATTATTGCGATAAGTTACATTACCGGCAGCATTAGAATGAGTACCATCCAATAACCAATTACCACCGGCAGGACGTTTAATTATCCTGGTAATATTCTGGACTGCCGGTGTAAACCCCGCACCATCCAGGTTAATATTATAATCATTACTTGAAAAACCATTTGCTACCAGGCTCCAGTAGCCATCATCAAATGCTTCATACACTTCAACATTTGCATCCGGTAACGGAAGTCCGGAACTACCGGGGTCAGCCGGGAAAAATTCGGAAAGAACCGATCCGGCAGTTAGCGTTGTATTTATTGTTAAATTCAGTGGATTAGAATTCGAATTTGATCCTAATGGAAAGAGGTAATTACCCGTTACGTTAATACCCCGCTCAAATTTACCAATTACGCGGCTACCGGATGTTGACGTATAATTAAGAGATGCCGGTGTTTGATTTGTTAAATAAAGAGTATATACCCCGGTTACAACATTACCCTGTGAGACAGATAATGTACCGGAAACATTTACATTGTTCGATAAAATAATTCGATTAGTAGCAGAAGCTCCTGAGTTATTTACAATAAGATTATAAAAAATTTCTCCACCGGGACTTGTTATGGATTGAATGTTATTACCCATAAAACTTACCGTACTGGCACCTCGATTAAAAACACCTGTATTGTTCCAGTTACCGGCAATATTGTAAATACCATCACCGGTTGCAGTTCCAGTATTAATGAAATGACCTCTAAGTCCGATAGTGCCATTATTTCTTAAAATACCGGCTGTATTTTCAAGAGTATCACCCTGAATAACAATTCCGTTAGAAACAGAAATAGCAGCGCCATCGTTATTTAATACCTGGGCGAATAAAGTATTTGGCTGAATAAACAACAAAGAACAGAAAAGAACGACAGCGATCTTTAAGGAAGACCGGATCATTCCGTGATCTGTTTGTTTTGTATGTTTATTTCTGTTGTGCATTCAGTTATATTATAATCCTACATTA
>JAGGXD010000199.1 GCA_021163295.1 Bacteroidales bacterium | reverse complement strand
GTTAAACCTTTTTTCTTTCTCATACTTATAAATTTTTATTGTTTGTATTTGTAAGTATAAGTATTCGTGAAAGAAAAGATTATTGTTACTTTTGAAAGAAGCTATCCCGAAGGGATTTAGTTCAACAGCACCTCAAAAGTAATGCGGGGTGAAGTGGTAAATTGAAACAATTTAAATATTAATAAACAACATAGCAGCTTAAAGATGAAGTGCAATTAAAACCCGCACTACTTTTAGCTGCAAAACGTTACCAACCATATTAAGGGCATACAATATTATATAAAAGTGTCTCAAAACGGGCAATCTTTTAATGTGCTGATCCTAACAAAATATACATTCTTTTGGATTGTCCTGTAACTTAATTCATAGTTATTCGTCATAGATAATGATATAATTTAATTAAAATTACCATAATGAAAAAAAGTATTATTACATTTCTAATTTTAGGTTTAACTTTAGTCTCTTTTTCTCAGACTGACTGTAATTGCGAACAAGCATTGATTCAATTAATAGAAAGAGTGGAAAGTGGATATCCAGGGTTTAATGAGAAAACAAAAGACACGACAATTTATCGCGATTTTAAAGACAATTCAATAATTGAATCTCAAGATGCTAACAGTTCAGATTGTTCTGTTCTATTAAAAAAATATTTATCCTATTTTAAGGATCCACATATGCGTTTAATAATAACAGACGAAGGACAAGTTGAAAAAAATGAAAAAAAATCTGATTCCAAAGTGAATATTTCTCGTAACGAATTTTATAAACATATTTCTAAATCTAAGGATGAACTTGAAGGTGTTTGGAAATCATCATCATTCCCAAAAGCAGGAATTATAAAGGTAAACGATAGGTATCAAGGTTTTTTTATGAAAGCTGACACAACAAAATGGAATCCCAATGATGTTATGTTTAAATTAATGGCTAATGGTAAAGCAGAAATAATAGCGCCCGACAACTCTATAATTAAAGAAAATTACGAATTATTTGATGGAAGTATATTACTATTTAAGAATTATAATATTGTGATGATTAAAGAGCAGCCAAGTCCAAAGCTTTCTGAAGAAGAAATAAAATTGAAATTAGACAAAATAGACGGGTTTTATTATACAAAAGTATCCGATAAAACATCATTGCTTTGTATTACCAGCTTTGAGGATCAATATGTTGAACGAATTGAGAAAATGGTGTTGGATAACCAACAAGCAATCGAAAACAGTGAGAATCTAATTATTGACGTACGAAATAATTTAGGGGGCACTTATGATGCGTACGACGAGATTTTGCCATACATTATCACAAATAATATTCGAGGAGTTGGTCAGGAATTCTTGGTTACACAAGAATTGATTGATGGTGTAGAAGATTGGTTTGATGACGAAGAGGGTAAGAAAAAAGCAAGACGATGGATTAGCATGTTTGAAGGTAATATTGGCAAATTTGTAAATACCGACACGGCTGATATTCACATAAATAAAATAGAAATAGCGAAACAGAGCCCAAAACAAATTGTAATATTAGCAAACAAGAGAACTGCCAGCTCAGGGGAGGCTTTTGTTTTAGAAGCTAAGCAGAGTAAAAAAGTAAAAATATTAGGAACACCAACTTATGGGGCAATTGATTATGCTTCTCCATGTTTATTCGACTTTGGTTGTAAAGATTACAAACTAATGATGCCAACATGGAGAGACAGGAGACTTCCTGACTACCCAATAGACAATATTGGAGTTCAACCTGACATTTATTTGGATAAATCTGTTAAAGATTGGATTCAGTTTGCCGTTGATTATTTAGAGAATTAAAATAACCCTACTATCATTGAATAAAAGTCGAGTAGGTAAAGGGGAGTTTCACCCCTAAACCTCTCACAACTTGTCCCGCTTCGGCGGGAGAACCGTGCTTGACAGTCTCCCGTCACACGGCTCTTCGAACTCACGCAACCATTTCAGGTTGACAGGTAACTAATGAAGCTCATCCTAATCCCGAAAGGGAGAAGTTGGCAATAGTCCCTTGAATCCGTCAGCCCCTTCGCTATGACTTAGTTTCCAAAGCCTTTAACTGGCACAGTTAACTACTACGGGCTGATCCGCCCCTATTCCACTGTATTGATACTCTCTGCCTTACTCATACGAGCTTATAGCATTCTCTCTTAACAAGCGGGTAGGTTCTCCTGTTCCTTAAATGAGCCCAAATATAGTTCCTGTCCTCTTTACACCGGATACCGGTACAGCCGATAAACTGGTAATCTCTGTACTTATCCCGATTGGCCGTCCGACAATCAGTTCTCAGTATCAACAAAGTTACTTACGACGCCTCATCGAGGGTTTCACTTTCGTTCAGCTCCTATATCCACTCCTGACAGATTTCCCACCGAAGTGGGCTTTCAGCCTTTTAACCCAAACCGTTCAATACCAACCCCTTGAAAGGGAAGCACCGCAGGGCGGATTGGAAACACTTCCAGTAAAGCGTATCCGAGAGACCAATCACCTATAAAGGGAAAGTTAAGGATTTTTTTGTGAGACCTCCCCGATTTATCGGGGCTCGTTTCTTAACCCTAAACAATATTCATAGATGCCTCTCATCTCATCTAAAGTTATGATGAATCAATTTCAAAGAACATTCTTCCTGACTTACCGAAAGATTTGTATATTTGAAAGTGCCCTGATTCATCGCAGGACACACATACGGTTGGTAACATTTAGGTATCAAATGACAGTGGGTGCGGGGCATCCCACTGCATTTGTGCCACTGTTGAACAAATCCGGAATAATTTGAAAG
>JAGGXD010000030.1 GCA_021163295.1 Bacteroidales bacterium | reverse complement strand
GAAGAACAGAGTAGCCCAATTTCAATTCCACTATGGTACGATTATAAGAATAATAAACCGTTCTCCTCTATCATTGATTATAGCAATTTCAATTCCACTATGGTACGATTATAAGGAGTTATAGAGCATTGACTTACCACTGACGAGGGTAATTTCAATTCCACTATGGTACGATTATAAGTCGTTCGACAACACATGTAAAAATAGTTGATTATCAGGTAAAATGAAAATTAGAATCTTGATATTTTATAGGTGAAAGTTGTCGGTTAGTAAAAACAATAAAATGCCGGAGTATCGACAACTTTATATATTAACTTGTATTTCAGCATGTCAAAGAACTTATGAGCAGGAAGATTATTATATGTTTTCTAAAAATAATGATCATGTGGCATATATCGACAACCAAACTATAGAAATATATCCAGGGAACTGCGCTCTTGTCCAACGATTTCTTTGTCAAGCCATTTTTCCTGACGCGTCTTAAAAATAATCAGACTGTCGGTTTCTTCATCCATGATAGCGGTTGCTTCAAATTTGAATTTTTCCAACTGTGTAGTGGTAATTTCTCCTTCCAAAACGGAGTTTTGTATCCAGTTAAGGTAACGACGGCAAAGCTTAAGCATTTTACCTACACGTTTTTCTCCTACATCATAAACAGCTATAATATACATTACCAATACATTTTTAACGGTTTGTAATCTTCTATTCCCATTATATGTTTTACTAATTTATAACATTCTAATTTTATCAGGTGTTTATAACTGACTTTTCGTTTTAGGTTTCGGTGCATGATGGTTTCGGTTAAGCGATTTTCAAAAGCTTGTATGAATTTTTTCTTTCCCCCGGGTTTCAAAAGAACCCTGTTTAGTGATTTCTCAAAGTCACGTGTTTGTATTTCTTTTTTGTTTAACACCTTAAATATTACCCTGTCAACCAGAATGGGCTTAAATATCTCAGCAATATCAAGAGCAAGTGAAAACCTGCGTTCTCCCGGCTGATGCAGATAGGAAACGGTTGGGTTCAACTGGGTTTGATGAATAGCTCTTAAACATTGAGAATAGCACATCATGTTGCCAAATGAAATTAAAGCATTTACCTCGTTCTTAGGTGGACGGTAAGACCTGCCCTGCATACTGAAGTCATTTATAATCAGTTCGAAGGCTTCGTAATATATGCGACGGATATTTCCTTCAAATCCCATTAATTCATCAATAGCTTTAGCTTCCGGCAGGATTTTCCGGTAACTTTCAATGGTTTCAATGATCTCATCAAGAACTTTCCCCCTGGAATTATAATAGCGCAGGTTTTTCAGTATGTTAAAACTTGCTCCGTCAAGTATTTTTTTAGCTATCTCAAGCCGGTCTGCTTTTTTCTTGTATTTTTCAACCTGGGCAATCAGTAATTTACCTGAAAGCAGGGCATCTTTGGGCATAAAGGATCCGGTGTAATTCTCGTAATAATCGAAAAAATGAACCGGCACCTGATTCTTCCCAAGAAAATTATACAACGCCGAATTTGCATCCAAAGCTCCAAAGGTATATAATTCCTCAACCTGCTCTACCGGTAAATACCGGGGTTTCTGATCGTTCCCGGCTTCATCAACCGGAGTGAATTTCAATGTGTTGTCTTTGCGTACCAGGCGTCCCGGATTAAACAGGTAGTAGGTCTTTTTCATAATAAGTCTTTTTGTTATCATCTTCTCCGCTCCAGCAAAAATCAGAATAGGAGCAATTCCTGCATTTGGTCCTCGGTAATTTATTTGGGCAATCGTCCGATTGAATTATAATCTCTATCTTTTCCATGATAAGTTTTATCTCTTCACGGTCAATATCAGACAAATATACCTCTTCAGTTTTGCGAAGTTTAGGATATTCCAGTATCCCTGATACATTCTCAATACCTTCCTGTTCCAATACATAAATGTAATATTTCAGTTGCCAGATATGGGCTTCCTGCCGTTTGTCGGATTTTTTAATCTCATGAATTATTTTATTTTTCTGATCATAGAAGTCGATTTTTATTCCTTTAATTTCAACTTCTTTAAATCGTTCGGAACGTTGCGGGTAGGTTGTTTCATGAATCAATTTACCCAGACTTACCAGTTCGGACGTTGATTCCATAGTAATTCCATTGGCAAACAGCCAGAGTTTGCGTTTGCATATCATATAGTAGTTAAAATGTGTGCCGGTTATATACATTAAGTTTATTTTTGGTCAATCTATCAATAAAAAACATCAAAAGGGCATATCTATATCTTCTCCTGAATTGTTTTCCGTACCTTGCTCAGGAGGTTCATCATCATTGAAATCAAAATCATTATTACCACAGTCGCAATATTCTCCGAAAGGGCAGGTTTGCGGTTCTCCTGTGCAAAAGTCGATATCGTATCCTGAATCAGGCAAGTCTTTTACATAGTATTCGTTCCATTCATCTATAAGTGTCTGGTATTTCCATTCAAACGGCAATTCTTTCGGGTAATATATTTTAAGTTTATATGCATCTAATAATTTGAGCATAGTTTTTAACACTTCCCTAATTTGAATTCCGTCCATGTCTATATGATCAGGAAAAGTTTCATAAGAAATACCGGTCAGGTCTTCTAATGTTTTAAAAGGGCTTTTTATTAAGTCGATAATACTGTTTGCACTCCTTATATCAATATTGTCAGGAATATTGGGTTGGTTCATTCTTTTTTCTGAAACAAAATTCAAATCTTCGATAAGTTGATTTACATACTTTTCTAATTTGTTCGCAGGGGTTGACCCCGGTAATTTATTTTCAGCAAACTTACGGAGTTCCTGATCGAGAATCGCAATTTCGTGTGAATTATCAACACATAAATTCGTTTCAAAATTATCGGCATCGGTATTAATATCATTTTCAAAATCTTTACACATACAATATTCGGTTGGGAAGGGGCAATTTTGGGGATCGTATTCGCAAAACTCAACACCAATAATTCCTTCACTAACCCGGGTTACGGGTTTGTCAAAATAGTTAACAAGTGTTTGGTATGCTAGACGGGCAGGAAGGTTTTTGGGCAAAACAGGATCGAAGTTATAAGCGTGCCAAAGCGTAATTATTTCTTTTACCATAAGCTCCAACTCATCATTGCTCAGTTTTTCGGCAGGCGGAAAATTTGCTTTGTTTATCCCAAACCATTCCTGCATTGGTTTTGGCTCTATGCTTTCATATTCCATTACGCCTCGTAAACATTCATCCTCCTCCGATAATTCCAGATATGGTTTTGCAGGCAGGTTTTTTGCGGCTTGTTGCATGTCTTCTATCAGGTGGGAGAGGTAGGTTTTCATTTTT
>JAGGXD010000028.1 GCA_021163295.1 Bacteroidales bacterium | reverse complement strand
CTGCAAGATTTAATGATCGGACAGATTCAACAGGAATGTTTTCTATTCTTTTAGATAAAGAGATTTCTAGTGATACTTTAGTAATACTTGATGAAAATGCTACTAGTGCCATGTCAACACTGTATTGTCGGATATAGTCGTTTTAATTTAATCCGAGCATCATCCGTTGTAAACCGCCAATTGATTTTTGCATCTTTACTATTTCTATGATGTAACCACGCCTTACATTCTTTCCTGACTTCTTCTATAGAATCAATTCTTCTATTAAGGCACTGACCAGATAAGACACTTAATTCTATTTCGGCCATATTTAACCAACTTCCGTGTTTGGGAGTATAGACAAACTGAAAACGTTCCCACAATTTTTTCGCTTCAAATGGTTGAAAGACCTCATAAAACGAACTTGGGTCGTGAGTATTATAGTTATCCATCACCAAAATGATCTTTTCTGCTTCCTTGTATAGATCGGCTAATTCACGAATGAATATAGCCCAATCCTGTTTCGTTTTTCGTTCAGTTACCTTTAAGGTTCTTTTCCCCACTAACGGTTCACTGGCTAAAAAGATATTACACACACCACATCTCTCATATTCATAGTCATATCTTAATAAAGAGCCTGGCTGAGCCCAAATTGGTTCTCGGGTCTCCCTGATTAATTGCTTGGGAGATTCATCCATACAGACTACCGGAAATCTCGGATCGTAAGGGAGTTTGTATATATCAAGAATCATTTCCATATGAGCTACAAAATGACTGCTTTGATTTGCTGGAATCACCCAACCCTTTCTGCGCCACGGTTTAATTTCGTTTTTTTTAAAACTCGACGGACAGTCTCATAGGAAATCTTATCCACATAGTTCAATTCTACCATTTTATCGGCAAGTAATCGTAATGACCAGCGGGAAAATCCTTCCGGCGGTTTACTGCAGCTCATGGCAACCAAGTGGGCTTCAAATTCTCCATCAGCCTTTTTCTCATAGTAGCGTTGCCCTTTTGTCCCATTTAGGGTTACTTCTAAACCCTCCTCAACAAAACGTTTCTTTACCCGGTCTATTTTACGCATGCTGATCTGTAGTACCCGGGCAATGGTTTCGTTGGTTAATTTCTCTTGTTGATACAACCCTTCATCACAGTTAAGCAGTATCAACGCATTGAGTACCTTTTGAGAACGATGTTTGCCTTTGCTAACGATTGATTCTAACTTTTGTCTCTCCTCTTTGGACAGTGTGACCTTATACTTTTGCATAATTACCTCACCATGTTTGATGAGGTAATATACTAATTATTAAGCGACATTACAAGCATGACATGACACTATTTACATTCACTGTCTTTATCTTTTGACTTACATTGATCACATAGTTCACCAGAGGTTGGTTTTGTATATCGAACATCATAATCTGAAGTTGGCCAGTTCGAACAGTTTTTACACCAATGCCACGTATCACTCCATTTCTTTTTTCTATACTCCATAATTTCACCTCCCTTCTATGTATTAAAAAGAACCTGGCTCCTCTATTTATTTCTCCTTTCTCACCCCTTTAAAGGGTTTGTCACTGCTTGTTTTCTGATCCATAAACTTTCCGGTATTGGTGTCACGTTTGACCCAGTGGCCGGTTTTGGGATTGCGTGTTTGTGAACGGTCTTTCACCGCTCCTTTTCGATGACCGTCGCCGGTCGGTGGATTCTTAGCCATGTCTCCTCTTAAAATTTGTTTCGTTTTCATTTCAAATAAGACGTTTCCTATTTCAGATAGGAAACAGTAAATACCCCCATGGGGTTCCTTCGGAGCAAATTTCAATAACCAAATAACACTGATACAGTTGTATACTCCTTACAGAGCAGGCAAACAAATTCCAAGCATCAAAAAACAAATATCTCCAAGGGAGTCTTCGGTGAGACAAACAATATCAAAATTCCAATTTCCTCCATCGGGAGTCCCTCCGTGACAATGACCGAAACTGTGAATAGTCAGAAGACTCCCGTTTGGAATTTGATATTTGTCACTTGTGATTTGTTTGATATTTGTCATTTGTTATTTGGTATTTTTATCGGGTTTCTTTTATCAAAAAGCAAGGAAATATACCGGCAGGGTCAGCATAATTGGGGGCGCCAACCCTGCCGGTTTTGAACATTGCTACCCCTCCGTCGAAGTAGATGTATTGCGCTCAAAGCGCTGTTTCAGATCATCGTAAATCACCTGGGCGCCCGGGACACCGGACTTGGCCGTCTGTTTAACCGATTTATAGAAATTCAGAGCAGACTTATAAGCCTCACTGCCACATAGCAGGATAGTATCGTTCAGTGTCTTGTAAAGTTTCTCCACATCCTGAAAAAACTCCGTAAGTAAAGCCATCGCTTCAAAATCGACCTTCATCTCAGAAACGATCACAAAACCAGGAACCAGTGTCGGATTATTTTCCGCATATTCCACCACTTTTCCCACAAAGGGCGTGGTCTTGTCCCTCATTTTGGGAATGCCACGTTTCTCAGCCAGTGTCAGTGCAACAAGATATGGTTGCAGCTTTTCTTCCAGCGTTGCCAGTGCGTCTTGGATCGCAGTCTGATCCTCATCCGAAATCTGAATCGAAACCAAATTGTCTTTTGCCATGTTGTTCTACTTTCGTTTTTACTTACCCTTCTTCCACCCTCAGCACCTCATCGGAGAAGATTGCCTTCAAAAAAGCACCAAATTTCAAAAATCAAATAATAAACAATATCCAAATCCCAAAATTCAAAGACCAAAACACGATAGTCCCATCCGTTTCCTGTTTATGATTTATCATTTTTTATTTCTTATTTAAGTAAAATGCATTTCTTCACATCTGTGAATTGCCCGGCGGTGATACGGTACAGATAGACACCGACCGGATGGCCGCTGGCATCCCAAGAAATCTGATAGTGACCGGGTTCCTGAGTTTTGTCCACAAGATTTTCAACAACCCTGCCGGATATATCGAGAATCGTAATCTTTACATTTGATTTCTCGGGGATATCATAGGATATAGATGTTGTCGGATTAAAGGGATTGGGAAAATTACAGTACAGAAAATACTTATCAGGTATACAATTGTTTAATAAATCAATCGAATTAGGAGTAGTAACATGGATTACATTTGAATTATCACTCGTTCCACTTTCATTATAAGATCTAACTCGATAGTAATAATCATTTTCTTTTTGCAATCCAGTCACATTAGTAGAAGTTACATTGCCAATTTCTTTATTATTATAG